>JBHELT010000001.1:0-3103 GCA_046262935.1 Actinomycetota bacterium
CACCGGTTGCTGCGATGGAAGACCTCGAACGCAGATTCTTTGGCGTGCAGTTTCATCCGGAAGTTGCGCACACTCCATACGGCACCGAGGTTCTGAAGAACTTCTTGTACAAGGGCTGCGATTGTTTGCCGGCGTGGACTGCGACCAATGTCATCGAGACGCACCTGGCTTCGATCCAGCAACAGGTTGGCACGGCTCGGGTGGTGTGCGGATTATCGGGTGGGGTCGATTCTTCGGTCGCTGCAGCTCTCGTGCATCGTGCGATAGGCGACCAACTCACTTGCATCTTCGTCGATCACGGCATGATGCGCGCCGGTGAGGCTGAACAGGTTGTCGATACTTTCAAGCGCCATCTCGAGATCGACCTCGTTCATGTGAAAGCGCAAGATCGTTTCCTCGCTAAACTCGAAGGCGTTTCCGACCCTGAGACAAAGCGCAAGATCATCGGCACTGAGTTCATCCGTGTATTCGAAGAAGTGGCCGCCGATGTGGCGGGCCATTCCGAAGAGTCCATCAGGTTCTTGGTGCAGGGGACCTTGTATCCCGACGTGATCGAATCAGGGGGGTCGGGGAAGGTCGCCTCTACCATCAAGACTCATCACAATGTTGGCGGTCTGCCTGAAGATATGAAGTTCGAACTCATCGAACCCCTGCGCGACCTTTTCAAAGATGAGGTTCGCAAGGTCGGCGAGGAATTGGGTCTTCCTGAAGAGATCGTTTGGCGGCAGCCATTCCCGGGCCCGGGCCTCGCTGTGAGGATCATCGGCGACATCACAGTTGAGCGACTCGAACTGGTGCGCGCGGCCGACGCGATCGTGGTCGATGAGATCAAGCGGGCAGGCCTTTACAAAGAGATCTGGCAGTCGTTCGCGGTCCTGCTTCCGGTCAGATCGGTTGGAGTGATGGGCGACGAGAGAACATACGGTCACCCCGTTGTTGTTCGGGCCGTCACATCCGAAGACGCGATGACCGCCGATTGGGCCCGCCTAGATCACGATCTGCTGGAACGAATGGCGAATCGCATCGTCGCCGAAGTCCCCGGCATCAACCGAGTCACCTACGACATCTCATCTAAGCCGCCCGCCACGATCGAGTGGGAATAACCCGCATATCCAAGGTCGCGATCGCCGCGCTGACCTTGTTGGTCACCGTTTCTTGCAACAAACCTCAAACGTCCCCGCCGAGCGGTAGTACGTCGCCGCCGCATGTCTCGCCGAGCGCGTCGCCAAGTCCACCGCACGTTGCAACGGTTCCTGCTCTCAAGCAGATAGGTACTTTCGATCGACCTGTTTACCTGACCTCGCCGCCGAACGATGATCGTCTATTCGTCGTCGAGAAGGCCGGGCGGATCAGGGTCATGAAGTCGGGGGCTGTTTCGACCGCGTTCGACATCGCCAATGATGTTTCATCAGGCGGCGAGCGGGGCCTGCTTTCGATGGCGTTTCAGCCCGACTATGCATCGAGCGGCCTGGCATACATCGATTACACCGACACCAAGGGCGACACCCATGTTCAACAGATAACCAGATCGGCGGATGATCCCGATCGTTTCGACCCTGCATCTCGTCGCGACATCTTGCTGATCAAACAGCCGTACGCGAATCACAATGGCGGTTTGGTTTTGTTCGACCCCAAAGGGATGCTCATCATCGGCATGGGCGATGGAGGCTCTGCGAACGATCCCCAGAACCGCGCTCAGAACCTAGGAGTTCTGCTTGGCAAACTCCTTCGCATCGACCCACGTCACCCTTCGGGCTCTGTTGCTTATTCGATCCCACCGGACAACCCTTTCATCGCACGCGTTGGGGCACGGCCGGAAGTCCGGACATACGGCATGCGCAACCCTTGGCGGTTCTCGTTCGACTCGGCGGGCACTCTGTTCGTTGGCGATGTTGGCCAGGACCGGAGGGAAGAAGTCGATGTGGTTGAGCCCTCACAGCAAGCTGGAGCGAACTTTGGGTGGCGGGCATACGAGGCAGATCTGCGCAACACCAACGATCGTATCGATGAATCGCATCTTATCAAGCCAGCACTTACATATTCGCTAGACGGGTTGCCATGCGCAGTGGTTGGAGGAGTCGTTTATCACGGAGCGGTCGATTCATTGAAGGGCCGCTACTTGTATACGGACTCCTGTGACAGTGTCGTTAGAAGTTTCGTCCCGGTTTCCGGGGCTGCCACAGACATCCAGTCGCACGGCGAACTCAAAGGGCAGAGTCTCTCTTCGTTCGGGGTCGACTCTAAAGGCGAGGTCTATCTCACGGACTTATCTGGCGGCGTCTACGAGATCGTGCCCAATACCTGAGTCTTAATCTCCCAGGAAGTCGTTGAGGGCCTGGTTGACGGCAACGGGATCCTCGAGCGGCGACATATGACCGCCTTGCGCGATCGCTGCGAACCGGGCGCCTGGTATCAAACCCGCCATGCTCTTAGCGCCATCGATGGGCATCAATTGGTCCTGTTCTCCGTGGATGACCAATACCGGCACCGTTATCGAAGCAAGGTCGACAGTTGAGTCGGGCCGGTCGCGCATGGCTAATGCGTCGGAGGCTGCAGTTTCTGCCGGCATGTCTTCAAACATCCGACGAACCTTCGCCTTGATCGCTTCGGCGGTATCGGGTGCGAACAATTTGGGAAACAAAGAATCTAGCAGTGCTGCCGTGCCATTCTCGCGCACAAGAGCCGCCGTCTTTTCCCTACCCTCTTTGGCCTCGGGGGCATCATCCCCAGCCTTGGTGTCGATGAAGATCAGCGAACGAACGCGCTCTGGATATTTCCGCCATAGCGCAAACACCACGTAGCCACCCATGGACAAACCCGCGAGGTCCACCTTTTCAACGCCGAGCGAGTCGATGGTCTCCGCGACTGCTTCGGCGTAGTCATCCATGGTCATTCCGTCGGGGTTCACGTGTTGGCTTTTGCCCCTGCCCGGCAGATCAATTGCAACCACACGCCGGTTCGAAGAAAGATCGGATAGTTGAGCAGACCACATGGTGCGATCAAAAGGAAAACCGTGCACGAGCATAAGAACCGGACCCTCGCCTGCTGAATCGAAACCTAGTGCACTTGCCATCGAATCGCTCCTTTGATGTCTGCGTGTTGG
>JBHELT010000002.1:0-9649 GCA_046262935.1 Actinomycetota bacterium
CAACGTACCCGCTGTGTCGTGCGGTTCGATGGGTTCTTCGACCTGAGAGATGATGGGCCCTGTGTCGAGACCCTCATCCATCTGCATGACGGTCACGCCCGTGATGCTGAAACCCTCGATCAGTGCCCATTGAACGGGAGCGGCTCCCCTAAGGTGCGGCAGCACCGAGAAATGCACGTTCAAGCATCCACGATGCGGGATGTCGAGGACCTGCTTGGGAAGGATCATCCCGAATGCAACAACCACGAACACATCGGCCGCATAGGAATCAAGCGCGTGGTGGATGTCGCCGCGGCGCAATGTTTCCGGTTGGATGATGTCGATGCCAGCCGAACCGGCCGCGACTTTCGTGGGTGAGACGCTCAACTGCATCCCCCGTCCAGCCGGCTTATCAGGTGCGGTGACAACCGCTAAGACCTGGTGGCGCGACGCGATCAACTCTTGTAGGCATCGTGCCGCGGGCGCGGGGGTTCCAAAGAATATGGTCTTAAGTGCCACTAGATGGCTTGGGCTTCGCTCGGAGAGGTCGTGATACCGAGTGCCTGCTCGCGCAGGATCCGGCGCGCCTGTCGTTGCAGATCGGGTTCGATCCGATCGATGAACAAGATGCCGTCGATGTGATCGATCTCATGCTGAAAGATGCGCGCTGTCATTTCTTCGGCTTCGATCTCGACCTCATTCCCGTTGGCGTCGAGGCCACGCATCCTTACCCATTGGGCTCTTTCCACCGGGAAATTGAGGCCGGGCAGGGAAAGGCAACCTTCGCTGTCGGTCACTAGTCCCTTCGATTCAATGATCTTTGGATCGGCAAGGGCGCCTTCTTCGTCTTCGTTGCGCCAAACGATGACACGCTTAAGCACCCCGACCTGTGGAGCCGCAAGCCCTACACCGGGGGCAGCGATCATGGTTTCGGTCATATCGCGCATGAGATTGCGGACCGCATCGTCGACAACGCCGACTTCGGGAGCCCTTTGACGCAGTACAGGGTCGCCGAACAACCTGATACCTAGAACCGCCATGTCACGTCACTCACATTCACCATTGCCTCGGATCTACTTCCGCCAGGATACGCGCCTCGCTCATTTTCAGGATGCTACCCAATAACTTACAGGTCGCGGGATAGTTGGCTACCTTGAGCAGTATGTCTTGCCCTATGCGGCCATCTGCGGGGCCCAATACTTGGGTATCGGGCAAACTGGCGAGATCGTCCATCAACCGCTCAGAGGCTTCGCCCGTCACCTGCAACCTCACAAGCGTGACGTAAGGAGGCGCTCCTGCTGCGCGCCGGGCATCGAGTTCGCGCCTGACGAAATGCTGATAGTCGCCGCGCGTTATTGCCTGGATGACGTGGTGCTCGGGAGCGGCGGTTTCGATCAGCATCTTGGCCTTGGACTTTCCCGTTACCGTCAACGAACCTAGCGACCAAAAGGTAGTGAATGCATCCTCCGCGGCACGCCCTGAAGGACGCGACCAGAACGCATCGGCGCCAAGCACCACGACGACCGCGAATCCTGGGCGATCGACCTCTTGCAAGGCGGCCTCGGTAGCGATCACGACATCGGCTGACAAGATCTCGCTGAGGGAAGAGTCACCGCCCAGCGATGCGCCATCGGCCCGCGCGACAACGGCTTGGGGCACGACCCTGGAGATGAACTTCTCTACCTCCAGCGGGCCGGGCCCTGAGCGTGTTGCTTTGGCACGCGGAAGCAGAATCATCGACCTTCCGCCCTGGCGACGGGCTTCGAGGACCGCTGCAACCGCCCGCCTCGGCATGCCTAGTCGCGGCGGTTCGAGTAGTTCGACCGTTGGCCACCATGCGCGCTCCTTGGCGCGGTCGGGCTCGACCGATCTCCAACCTTGAACGCGCGCCATCTGGGCCGTCGTGAGCGACGGGGTCTGGCTGGCGAAGATCACATCAGCACCCTCGAACTTCGCACGCGACAAGGCAACCTGGCGCGCATCGTAATAAGGAGAACGTTGCTCTTTGTATGAAGGATCGTGCTCCTGATGGACGATGATGAGACCGAGGTTCCTCGGATGCGAGAACAACGCAGCCCGACCTCCAAGCACCAAACGCCGCTTGCCGAGCGACGCTTCCCACAGTGCCGCCGAGCGTTCGGCTGGATCACCGGCGCTGTGCACGACTGCCGCATCCGATGCAAATGCATCGATCATGTTGGCGATCAGCGACGGCCCTTCGCTCACCTCAGGCACGGTCAAGATGACTGACCTATCGCCCTTCAGGGCATCGTCGATGCGTTGTTTGTATATGGCAGCGGCGTCGTCGGTCGGGCCAAGCCGGAGCATGGTCTTTTGGCCCGCGGTGACTGCGAGCGTTGGCGGATCGCCGACGGGATGGTCGCGGTGAGCGGCTCTGCCGAGGCGCGGCGGGGTCATCAGTCCCAGGTAAACACTGAGCGGATGCAGTCCGTTCAGAGCGACATCGCGGATCGCGGCAAGCAAGCGCTCATCGAACACCGGCCCTCTGCCGCTAACAGCTGCAATGGGCAGTACAGCGCCTTGGGGCTCGGTGTCTGAAACGGCAGTAACCCAACCCCGGACCCTGCGACCGCGAAGCGGCACCCGTACGACGCAGCCGAGGCTTACTGTGAACTTCTCCGGGATCGAGTACGTGAGGGCGCGGTCAAGCGCCCAGGTATCGACATCCACATGGACGTCAGCGAATAGCGGCGTGGTCGTTTACAGGTCTTGTGCGAGCTTGGCGATCTCGTCGGCTCTGTCGGTGCGCTCCCAGGTGAAGCCCTCTTTCTCAACCCTGCCGAAGTGGCCGTACGCGCTTGTGCTTTTGTAGATCGGCTGACGAAGATCAAGGTTCTGGATAACCGCAGCTGGCCGAAAGTCGAAGAAGTCGCCCACGAGGTCTTCGAGTTTCTGCGGATCTACCCTTGCGGTACCGCGGTCGTCGATGTTCACGCTGACCGGGCGGGCTACACCGATCGCGTAGGCGATGCGGACTTCACATCTGTCGACGACCTTCGATGCGACCAGGTTCTTGGCAACGTAGCGCGCCATGTATGCACCGGATCGATCGACCTTGGTTGGGTCTTTTCCGGAGAAGCAGCCTCCGCCCTGACTGCATGCACCGCCGTATGAGTCGACGATGATCTTGCGGCCTGTGAGTCCGGTGTCGGCGAGGGGGCCCCCGATCTCGAAGCGACCTGTCGGGTTGACGAGGAACCTGATCTTGTCCGACCACAATGGTTCGGGGACGATGGGTTTAACAACATGTTCGAGCAGATCGGGCTTCAGCAAGGTTTCGATATCGACATCGGGCGCGTGCTGAGATGAGATGAGGATGGTATCGATGCCCACGGGCGTTCCATCTTCGTACATGATCGAGACTTGCGTTTTACCGTCTGGCCCGAGGTATGGCATGCGCCCGCTCTTGCGTTCCGCAGCTAGTCGGTGTGCAAGGCGGTGCGCCAGCCAGATGGGCGTTGGCATCAGCTCGGTGTCGAGGTCTTCGCGCTCAAGGGACGCGTATCCGAACATCATTCCTTGGTCACCGGCGCCGATCTTGTTGTACTGGTCATCGCCGACTTCGCCCTCGCGTTGTTCGAAGGCATGATCGACCCCTTGTGCGATGTCGGGTGACTGCTCCTGGATGGCGGTCTGCACACCGCATGTCGCTCCGTCGAATCCCCATTTGCTGCCGGTGTAACCGACCTCTTTGACGGTGGAGCGAACGACGCTAGCCATGTCGACGTACGTGTCGGTTGATATCTCGCCTGCCACCATGACGAGCCCGGTGGTAACCAAGGTCTCGCAGGCAACCCGGCCATTGGAGTCATTGGTGAGGATCGCATCCAAGATCGCGTCGGAGATGCGGTCGGCGAGCTTGTCGGGATGACCTTCGGTGACGGATTCAGATGTGAACAGGTAGCGCCTAGCCATTTCGGGACTCCTTAGGGATGAACGAGAAGAGACCTGCAGATTATAGGCAGGAACAGGAGCCGCCCCCTTATCCCCCCGACGGAACCTTAGTGGCCCTGCTAAGCGTTGTTGTAGGTGATGCTGTATATCTCAACCTTGGCGTTGCCGGTGGCGAAACCCCGTAATAGCTCGACTTCGACGCTGATCTTCCTAGCGATCCCATTCGGGACGTTCACTGTGCCGATCGTGGTGAGGTCGTGCCCAAAGTCCAGATAGCCAGAGGGTAGTTCTTGGCAATACTCGCCTAGGGGGCTGGCTGGCGCTGGAGGAGTCGATCCAGATACCGGTCCCAGGTCTCGGATCCTTATGCATAGCCTGATCGGATCGGGATAAGTGCAGTAATAAGAGCAAGTGAGACTCCCGAACGATTCCTCGATGATGTCGCCAGTAGCAGTTGCAACCACCGTCTGCGTGGCGGTGGAGCTGTTGAAACGAAGGAAGGTAGCCGAGCTCCTAACTTCGGCGAACCAAACGCTCCACGGTGTGAGCGGGATCACCCCGCGCTCGTGGCCACCGACCGCTAGATGTCCGTAACGGGCACCGGTCGCCGTCGCGTTATTTGCCACGAAAGGATCCGAGGCGGTCGGCGTGTATCCATTGTTGGGTGGGTCCACATAACAGGCTTGCCCGGGGCTGATGAGACTTCCCTGCTGATAGTCGAGGCAGACTCGCCCCTTGGTGAAGGGCTGGCCGTAATCAGCGGCATGTGAGGGGCTCTGAACGATCAACGACGCCAATATCGCGGGCAATACGACCGATCTAACCGCGATTGCCTTCCACCTCGATCTTTTCGTTGCCATTTAGTCCGCCTCCCTAACAAGGCCCCCGAACGGACCTTGCCTCGCTCTAGCAATACGGCAGCTAGCGAAGAAATCCTTCTTTTCGGATGACCTTTTGTTTGCTGGTTTCCCAGTTGGCCGATGTTGCCTAAATCAAACTCCCGTATTCACTGCCAGCGATCTCGCAATATTCACGTTCAGCGTTCCCGCGGACTTACCGAAGCCCCCCACTTGGATGTAGTAGGTGCCAGCTGTTGCCCCAAAGCTGAATGCTCCAGTTGTAGCATCACAGCCAACTCTAACCAGATCCTTTAGACCGGTCCCCTTGAAGACCGAAATCACAGGCTGAAGAGCTCCTCGCGCATTGACGGTCACAACGTCAACGATTGGCACATCCACGCGGTACCAAATGGAGGCTGCGACAGCATTGACATTCCCCAGCTGGGTACATGAGCGTGGTTCACCCGGCTCAACACTCGCCGCTAGTGTGTCCTGGGTGTCGGCTAAGACCGGTTGATCGACACGTTTGGCTTCCGCCAGGTCATCGTTGGCGGGAAAGGACGTTGGCGCGAGTCCGACGTCTAGGTCGGCTGCATAGGAATCGTTACCTGCGATTTGCACATAATAGGTTTGGGATGACCTTGCTCGAAAGTAAAGATCAGTACCGCACGCGCTCTCCTTCAACGTTCCGTCATCATTCCGAACGAATACGGCCGCTGATGGCATGAAGGTGTATCTGGAAACATAGTGATCCTTGATGGTCAAATGAGCGCCACGATCTGCGTCCGGATGGTACGAATACCAAATGGACTGACCACCGTAGTCACAAGATGCCAGCGGTTCTCCAGGTTCACTCGAACCCCCCGACAAGTCTGGAGTCGCCGAGAAAGGTAGCGCAGGAATTGCTGTCGCATTGCTAAAGTCATCGTTCGGCGGAAGGGAACCTGAAGTACCGCCGACATGCAGATAAATCAGAGGTGTGTATCCACACCATTCGTCGCCGCAATCGTAGCCCCCGGTTATCTTGATGTAATAGGTAATACCTGCGTTCGCCCGCATGCTGAATCGAGGAAACTCGCTGAAACCATGGCAGGCCACCTCAACCAGGGAACCTGCACCGTCGACTCTGTAAGCCGTGTAATCAACGCGATAGTTTCCATTGGCGTTCAAGACGATGGCTTCATCGGTGCTCGGGGTGATTCGAAACCAGATCCCGTTTCTGGCAGGTAGGCATGAACTGACTGGTTCAGAGGAATCGTCCGAAGGATAACCAATGGCGTTGAGATCTATCGCCGCGGGGAAGGTTAGGGGAACAGCCTCAGACACGGTGTAGTTGTCCCAAAAGGTCGTTGCATAACCTTGAATCCTGGTTGATTCCTGGCTCGACATGCGCGAACGCAAGCCAGCCAGTCGAATTAGATATGTAACTCCGGGCCTGATATGCAAATAACGGTCCCTGCGAGCGGGAATATCCATGATTGGCGACGGACTCCCGTTGACTAGGGTGAAGAAGGAAGCCCCGACGGCCCAATAGTCGGAATCCCGCCAACTAACGTAAACGCCGGTTTCGATGGGCGATGTGATCTTGTACCAGATCGTTCCGTAATCCATCGGGTCGCCTGGATCCGCAGTTGCATTCACCAGACTGCTCGAAACATCGAAACTCGGAAGTGTTAAAGATTCGGCACCTGAGTACTCGTCATTTGCGGGCGGGGAGACGTACTTAAGTGAAACCGGAAGCACCACCTCAGTGTCGTCAGCAACCTGGACGTAATAAGTCTGCTCTGCCTCGGTTCTGAAGACCACATCGGCTGGCCCGAAGGGTAATGACTCTGGTTGATTGTCACAGACTACGAGACTCAAGGACCCAATAGAAGAGCCCGTGTAGACGGCGATAAAAGCACTCGTCGCCGGCGCGTCCACGTCGGCTCTAAAAACACCGCCGCTGTCGGCAGTGAACCGGTACCAAAAGGTCCTGGTCCCCGAATATCCGCAGCCGAAAGTCTCACCGGCTTCGGCCGTGGTCATAGTGCTATCGACGGAATCGCTGAAAGGGAGACTGACGATCTTAGCCGAGGCAAAGTCGTCATTGACAATAACGCTAGCCAGACGAAATTGAAGGTCACCGTAGTCTGCGTATTCGGAGGAGCTACGGGTCGAACCCACTTGCATATAGTAGGTCTTACCGGCCCTCGCAATGAACCGGGATTCGGCTTTACTTGATTGGTACGAATAGCCACAGAATCGTTCATTCAGCGTCGGCATGGATGCACCTTCGTAGATCGCACGAAAGTCACCCGCGTTGGGCTGGAATACGATGCCCGTATCTACGGAAAACGCCAGTCGGTACCAAATCGTCTTATTGATCCCGGATACACATGAGGGGATAGGCTCACCAGCTTGTGTGCTCATCTGGCTGAGGTAGATCGGAGTGGCAACAGTCCCACTGAGATCTTGCGCATTCGTGAATGAGTCGCTGGGAGGCAACGCCGTGGTCAGCTGGAGGTCTTGACGATAGCTGGACGCGTCTTTTCCTCCCACCCTGAAGTAATACGTATGCCCCGATTCAAGTGTCGTCCAGATCATCGATTGGCCGCCACCCGGCCAGGCTTCCTCGTTGCAAGCAAGCTCGGTGAGATCTGCAAGAGCACTGCCATCGAAGATCGAGAACTCGGTGTCCCACCAAGTTCCGAGCGTATTGGCATTGACCCCTGTTCTCTCGGAGGGCGTGAACTTGAACCAAGTGGTTCCGTTCGAGGCGCCACAACGGCTCGCGGGTTCACTAGGCTCGTTCGTAGCACCCCGGGAGTCCTGCTCATTCGACCAAGGAAGGCTCGGCACAAGCGTCGCGTTAGAAAAGTTGTCGTTGGCCGGGGTAGCCATGGCAGTCGGCGCTGTCGAAACAAAGGCCCCAAGCATCATTATAAACGAAACCAGAAATGCCAAAACTCGCCGCCATCGGGCCGGATGCGCGTGCTTTTCCTTCAAGTTCTTATCCTGTCCATTGGATATCCCTTACCAAAACGCTAGCCTGACCGATGTCTCCCGTTAGATCCAGATACACGAGCGCATAGGAAGTTCCAGGAGATGTGAGTGCGACGGTTAAGTCTCGCACTCCTTGATCCTTCGAGAAACAGTCAAAAGCTAGTCTGGCATTGGTGCTCTTTGAGCGAATCACAAGGCAACCCCTGAATCGGTTTGAGAATTGCGAAAGCGTGGTGGTGATCGCGCCGGACATGTGAGCTGTGACTGTGACCTGTCCCTGGGCGGGCAGATCAAGATCAGCTCGAAGCTCGGAGTGATTGATTGCGTAAAAGTAACCACCGTACCAAGGTGGGAGGTAGATGAAGTCCCAGCCTGCCGTAGACAGGAGGCCATATATGGGACGGGACGCTTCATTCAATCCCTGACTTTGACCCTTGTCGTTGTACCAACAGTACGACTGGCCCGGCGACGTGATCAACGTTCCGCTGCCGGTATTGGGAGTCGGCGTTCCTTGAACAGCGCAAACTGTAGAGGAGTCGTACGGAGCCCTTCTAACTCTCGGGGGATTCACGAAGGCATCGGCTGTTGCTTTGGCTCGATCCACCTCTTCGCCAACCACGAGATTCAATTGATCGATTCGTTCGCCCACTATCGGATCCAAACAGGCGATATCACATCCGATGGTGAAATCACGTAGATAAGTGCTTCGTTTTGCGCCCTGGGGAGCCTCAGTCGAAAAAGCAGCCGCCGTTGCGTTCGAAGATAGCGCCACACCCTTGGAATCTGTAGCACTCTGAGTTTCATCGGGAAGGACTGAGACGAGCGCCGTAAGGCCGGAGATTCGATCTTTGACGTAAACGTCGGCGGCAGCGTTAGTGTCGCTCGCAACCAGTGGAAGATATGACGAAAAGGCTACGAATCTACCGTCAGCTGATATTGCCAGATCGTAGATAGTGGTTGCATGCGTAGCCGGAGATGGCGGAGTGATATTCGCGACGCGAGTACTTTTCGGACTGTTGAGGTTGCGGACATAGACACTTTGACCTTCAGTTTGAGGATCCTCAGTACCGATGAAGACGGCAAACTTTCCGTCTGCCGAGACTCGCGAGCCCCGGCCATTCATCACGACGCCGTTTATGGAAACACCCAGATTGGAGGTGGCTGTTCCTGTTGCTTCGTCGAAGATCCCGTTGTTGTCTGTATCTCGATCGTGAAAGTGGGAGGTTGTGTCGTCGGGAGTATCAAAGACGACGATCCTTCCGTCGTTGGAGATGTCGATCGAGCCAACGTTCAGATAGTCGGGTATTTGGTAGATCCACCTTTGAGTGGCGGTGGCCACGTTCCAGACTCCAACCAGACTGATTTGCTGCTCGGATTCGTTCCAGCCGGTTAGTTTGAGCGCCGCCGCCACACCGTCACCGGACAATCGAATCGCGTCAACCAAGTACGGCTGATTGAGGCCCAATACCGAGCTTATGCGTCTGGAGTCCATGTAACGAATCCAACCCCAGCTGGGACGACATGCTCCTGGGTTAAGGAGGTCCATGCCGCCGCCTATATAGCCAACTCTGCTGCCATCGGCTGAAATGGAAGGTCTTACGTGGCAGTACCATCCCGCCCCCTCCCCGGGTAGATCGATCGAAACCAACTCCGTCATACCCGTCAGCATGTCGCGGCGATAGATATCCCAAACTGAATCGGTATCCTCCGGGTCCAGGCGCGAGACTGACTCAAATGCAACATACCTGCCGTCCGCAGAGATCGAAGCCCTGGCACCATCACCTGCGGTGAAAGCTGGATTCGTTTCTTCCGGCACAGAAGAAACGAGCGTGGTCCTGCCAGAACGGACTCGATCGGCGCCTGCTTCCTGCCTCGAGAACGGGATAGAAATGAGCGCCAGTACAACAATGAGGCAGGCCGAGGCTCTAGGC
>JBHELT010000003.1:0-23147 GCA_046262935.1 Actinomycetota bacterium
GCCACGTCCGCAGAACCGGCCCCGGCCCCCGAATCGGCGACCTCCGCAGAACCGGCCCAGCAAGCGCCTCCTGCACCTGTTGAACCGGCAGATACACCTATTCCCGCCGCGGTCGTAGCTTCCGATCAGCCCGCCCAAGCCGAGGTCTCCGACTCAGCGCCGGTCGGTGCCGCCCAGGTTATGGCTCCGGCAGGTGGCGGCACTGCTCAGTCCGCAGCGGTCTCATCATCGGAACCCGAACCTCAGCCCGAGATCGGCGAACTCATCGATTTGGAGGAGGTCCGAGTCAAACAGGTAGGCGGAATCAAGGTTCGCGAGGCGAGGATCCCAACATGGATCGCTCTAGTGCTTTTGGCGATCCCTTTGTGGGCGATGCTGTATCTCATGGCTGGCGGCGGAGCCGATATCGCGAGAACGAGCACGGGCTGCGAGGCCCATCCAGATCACACCTTCACCTGTTTCCTGCCCAAGTAGGCGAGCGGTTCCAAACACGCTGAGGGGTCTTATCCGAGGCGGTAGCTAAACGCCGGAGTGGGTAACAAGCGCCTGGAAGAGTAAAATAACCCCGAGCTCGTGAAAGTTTTCACAAAGTCGGAATGAAGGATCCCTGATTGGCCGAGTACGACGCGATCGTCATCGGCGCAGGACCTGGCGGTTCCAGTGCGGCGTACCACCTAGCCAAGGCAGGAGCCAGGGTTCTCGTGATCGAGAAGAAACAGTTTCCCCGCGCCAAGACCTGTGGCGACGGCCTTACACCGCGCGCACTAAAGGCGATGCGAGACATGGATCTGGACTTGATGGATTCGTATCAAAGCGTTAGAGGTTTGCGCGTCGTTGGCGCTGGGGGCCGAACCTTGCATCTCGACTTTCCGGCTTCCACCAAATATCCGCAGAAAGCGATGGTGCGGACCAGGAAGATGTTCGACTCCGAGCTGGCTGCCAAGGCGCAAGAGGCTGGTGCGACATACCGCTTCAAGTCAGAGGCCGTAGCGCCATTGTTCGAGGGCACCACCATGACCGGCGTCAAGTGGATCACCAAACAGCCCGATCCGGGCGGCGGTGTTGTCAAAGTCGATGAAGGCGAAGTGACAGCGCCGATCACCATCGTCGCAGATGGCGCGTCGTCCCCGTTCGCAAGAGCCATGGGGATAAAACGCGCAGCAGGTTACCCGATGGGTCTTGCGATCCGGACTTATTACAAAAGCGATCGACACGACGATGATTGGTACGAATCCTGGCTGGAACTGCGACGCGGCGATGTTCTGTTGCCTGGGTACGGCTGGATATTCCCAGTGGGCGACGGGACGGTGAACATCGGCGTCGGATTACTGACCACGTTCGGTCGTTGGCGTGATGTGAACCTCAATCAGTTGCAGCGCTGGTACATCGATCTTCTTCCGAAGTCGTATGGCATATCCCATGAAGATCAGACCGAACCGTTCAAGTCGGGCCGCCTGCCGATGGGTCTTAGCGTCACCAAACCTTACGGCGACGGTTACTTACTCATTGGAGATGCGGCCGGCATGGTGAATCCTTTCAATGGCGAAGGGATCGCATATGCCATGGAAACTGGCGCCATCGCAGCCTCTGTGGTGGCTTCGGCACTTAAGGGCGGGTCTTCAACCGAACTTCAGGAGTACCACCAGGCTCTTCACGATATCTACGGTTCGTATTTCAGGGTCGCTCGCAAATTCACCAAGATCATCGGCAAGCCGAAGATCTTCAGGGTTCTTAGCCAAGTTGGTATGCGTTCGCAAAGCATGATGGAGTTCGTTTTCTTGGTTCTCGCCAATCTTGGTGAAGAGCAAGGTGGAAAGATCGGCGATCGGGTGCTTCGCGCTATGTGCAAACTCGCCGAGCAAGATATAGCCGACCTGAAAGATCCGATCGTCGATCTGCCAAGACCAAGAGCAACGGTCGAGCCGAAGAACAAGGTCGGTGCCGCTTGAGCGTTGGCGCGTATCTGCCCATCCTCGTACTTGGAGTGCTGGCCGCCTTGTTCGGGATCGGATCCGTACTGGTTTCGAGTTTGCTTGCACCGAAGAACCCAACGGCCGCCAAGATCGCTCCATACGAATGCGGGATCACTCCCATCGATACCGATCGCAAGGACAGGTTCCCCATCCGTTTCTACGTGATAGCCATGCTGTTCATCGTCTTCGATATCGAGACGGTGTTCCTTTATCCGTGGGCTGTTGTGTTCAAACGACTCGGCCTTGCAGGCGTTGGCGAGATGGGTGTTTTCGCCGCGTTCTTGCTTGGCGCATACGTCTACGTATGGAACCGCAAAGGTCTGGAGTGGGACTGAGATGAGCGAATCGCACAAGGGCGGGGTTCTGTTAGGCAGTTTGGACAAGGTGGTCGATTGGGCCCGTCGATCGAGCCTGTGGCCAGCCACATTCGGTCTCGCCTGTTGCGCGATCGAGATGATGGCTGCTGGCGCTAGCAGGTTTGACCTTTCGCGGTTTGGCATGGAGGTGTTCCGTGCATCTCCGCGGCAGGCCGATCTGATGATCGTTGCGGGACGGGTTTCGCAGAAGATGGCGCCAGTTCTAAGACAGATCTACGACCAGATGCCAGATCCCAAATGGGTCATCTCGATGGGAGCCTGTGCCTCTTGCGGCGGCGTTTTCAACAACTACGCACTGATCCAGGGAGTCGACCAGATCGTTCCCGTTGATATGTACGTTCCAGGATGTCCGCCCCGTCCGGAGATGTTGATCGACGGGATCATGAAACTTCACGACAAGATCCTCGCGGGAGAGTACCGGGAGCGACACGCGGCCTATTCATGAATGCCGAATCGGTGACTCAAACCTTGATGACTAAGTTTCCCAACGCGTTCGATGGTGCTTCGGTCGTCGGGGGCCAACCGATGTTGACCGTTAGGTCCGATCACTGGGGACCGGTGTCGAAATGGCTCGCGGGCGAGGGGGGCTTCGAGTTCTTGTCCGACCTCTGCGGGGTTGACTTACTTGGAACCGAGCCGCGCTTTCAAGTCGTGTACACGCTTACGAATATGGCCGAGAAGCAGAGGGTGACGATCAGGCTGCCGATCCAAAGCTACCCTCCGAAGACCCGTTCGGTGGTTGATCTCTGGCCGGGCGCCAACTTCCATGAACGAGAAGCGTTCGACATGTTCGGCATCGAGTTCGAAGGACATCCAGACCCCACCCGGATCTTGATGCCGGATGAGTGGGAAGGGCACCCGCTTCGCAAGGATTACTCGATGGGCAAGGTCCCCATCGAGTACAAGCATCTTTCGCCGGGGGCCTGACATGGACGAATCGATGGTTGATACGTTCGAGCAGACCTCGCAGGGAGCCTATGTCGAGGAGTGGGACGACGACGACGAGTTGATGACCATCAACATGGGCCCTCAGCATCCATCTACACATGGGGTATTGCGTTTGATCCTCACACTGCAGGGCGAGATGGTGCGCGAGGCCAAGCCGGTGATCGGCTACCTGCACACAGGGATGGAGAAAGAGTGCGAGGACAACAACTGGCGCCAGGCAGTGACGATCGTGACCCGGATGGACTATCTGGCTCCGTTCTTCAATGAACTTGTTTATTCCATGGGGGTCGAAGCTTTGATGGGGATCGAAGTCCCTGAGCGGGGTCAGGCCATCCGCATCTTGATGACGGAATTGAACCGCATCAGTTCGCACTTGGTGTGGCTCGCTACCCAGGGTATGGATATGGGCGCGATCTCGATGATGCTCTACGGCTTTCGTGAGCGCGAACTGTTGATCGACTTCTTCGAAATGGTCACCGGGCTCAGGATGAACCATAACTACATCATCCCTGGCGGTGTGTGGCAGGACCTTCCCGAGGGATGGATGACACCAGTTAGAGATTTCATCGCGATATTTCCAGCCAGATTGAAGGAATACGAAACACTTTTGACGGACAACCCCATCTGGAAGCAGCGCACCAAGGATGTTGGAAAGATCTCGCAGCAAGACGCGATCCGCCATGGCGCATCCGGCCCTATCCTGCGGGCTACAGGTCTCGATTGGGATATCAGAAAGGTATTTCCCTACTCGGGGATAGACAGATATGAGTTCTCCGTTCCAACCGCAACGGGCGGCGATGTCTTCTCGCGCTATCAAGTCAGATTGCAGGAGATGCGCGAGTCGCTGGGCATCGTCGAGCAAGTTATCGCGTCGATGCCTTCGGGTGAATATCGCAACCAAGATCCCAAGATCACTCCTCCGCCGCGACGCGATCTCACTACATCGATGGAAGCTGTTATCCATCACTTCAAGTTGGTTACCGAGGGATATCAGGTGCCCGCTGGTGACGTATACGTGGCGGTCGAATCTCCTCGCGGTGAGCTTGGGGCGTATGTGATGTCCGATGGATCATCGAATCCTTATCGCATGCATATGCGCGATCCGTCTTTCGTGAACCTTCAGTCGCTTCCGCTCATGATGCGCGACACACTTGTTGCCGATACCGTTGCCGCCATCGCTTCGGTCGACCCTGTCATGGGAGGCGTTGACCGGTGAGTACTTTGGGTCGGGTAGCGGAACAGATGATCGCCAATTACCCCGAAGGGCGACAAAGAAGCGCCCTGGTCCCGCTGCTGCGTCATGCCGAAGATGAGAACGGATTCGTAAGTGCCGAGGCCATGCAGCAGATCGCCGAGCTCATCGGGGTTACAAGCGCCGAGGTCAAGTCGGTTGCGACCTTCTACACGATGCTCCACATGAAGCCGAGGGGGCATCACATCCTTGCGGTTTGTCATAACCTTGCTTGCAGTTTGATGGGGGCGGAACGCATCATCGGTGCGGTCGAGGGTCATCTCGGTGTAACCGCTGGTGGAACAACCGCCGATGGTGAGTTCACTTTAGAAAGGGCCGAGTGCCTCGCCTTTTGCGACAAGGCCCCGATGATGCAGATCGACCATCGTGAGATGCATGGGCCACTTACGGTAGAAGCCGCCATAGCCTTGATCGAATCGGTTCGCACACCGGCGATCCCTGCAACGTCTGAGCCAATGCCCGAAGTCGAACCCCTCCCTGCCCCGCTGGCGGCACCTATAACCAAGGCCGAACCGGTGGCCGATACCGAACCAGAGCCCCAAGTCGAAACGCATGGAGAAGAAGTCGAGGTGCCAACAACCTCCGAGGTGATGGTCGAAGCGGAGCGCGAGGCTGAATCGCTCTTGAGTGCCGGACTCGATCTCTTCGAACCCTATGCGGACGACGACTTCATCCTCGAAGAGGTGATCGAACTTTCAGCACCCGAGCAACCAGCACCCGAGCAACCAGCACCCGAGCAACCAGCACCCGAGCAACCAGCACCCGATGACGCCGCGTTGCTGCGGGGGCATCGCAAGCCTTATTCGGCGGAAAGACTTCTCGACATCGAGATCGATGATGCTGGGGTCGGGCCTGGCCCTGCTGACCCGCGAGAGATCGGGGCCCCCATGCCCGACGACGACAACGTTCGCAGGCCGCGGGGGGCCGAATGATCGAAGAAACCCTCGTGGTGCGAAGGTTGATGACCGAGCACCCGGGCGATTCATTCACGATCGCTCGTTACGTTGAAAGCGGTGGATACGAAGCCCTGAGGAGGGCCCTGTCAGACCAGGCACCCGAAGACTTGATCGAGATGATCAAGGCATCAGGCCTTCGGGGCCGGGGGGGCGCTGGGTTCCCCACCGGAAACAAGTGGGCCTTCATCCCCAAAGACGTGAAACCGAAATACGTCGTGGTAAACGACGATGAGGGCGAACCCTGCACTTTCAAGGACCGAGAGATAACCGAGCGCGATCCTCACTCCATCATCGAAGGTGCCTTGATTTGCGCCTATGCGGTTGGTGCCGAGGCTGTTTACATCTATGTCCGTGGTGAATTCAGTCTCGGGATGCAGCGCCTCGAGGCGGCGATCGCAGATGCGCGTTCGAAGGGCTTCGTCGGCAAGTCGATCATGGGAACAGACTTTTCTTGTGAGGTGTACGCGCATCCCGGAGCGGGGGCCTACATCTGCGGCGAGGAGACCGCACTGCTCGAATCACTCGAAGGTTACCGAGGCCAGCCGCGACTAAGACCTCCCTTCTTTCCGGCCATCAAGGGTCTTTATCACCAGCCGACGGTGGTCAACAATGTCGAAACTCTTGCCACCGTTGCGCACATCGTCAACAAAGGGGTCGACTGGTTCAAGTCCATGGGGACCGAAAAGTCTCCCGGACCAAAGATCTTTTCGATATCCGGAAGAGTCAACCGGCCTGGCAATTACGAGTTGCCGCTTGGTACCCCCATGGGTTCGTTGTTAGAGATCGCTGGCGGCTTCATCGACGACGCCCCCTTCAAAGCCGTCATACCGGGTGGTGCAAGCGCGCCATGGTTAGACACGCTCGACATCACCATGGATTTCGAAGCACTCGGGGCAGCCGCGTCGATGCTCGGCTCTGGTTCGGTGGTTTTCATCGATGCGAACAGCTGCGTGGTTGAGATGGCGATGATCTCGACGCGATTTTTCAATCACGAGTCGTGCGGCAAATGCACCCCTTGCAGGGAAGGGACCTGGTGGACAGTCAAGATCCTGGAAAGGATCGAAGGGGGAGAAGGACGTCCCGAGGACTTGAAGACTTTGATCGACGTCACCAACAATATGTCTGCGCCCGGACCCGCGTATGTACCCAAGGGTCAGTGTTTCTGTGCTTTAGGCGACGGTGCGGCCTGGTCGCTGCGGTCAGCCATCAACCTTTTCGAACAAGATTTCGTTGCTCACATCGAGCAACACGGTTGTCCGATGCGGATCCAGAGCCCGTCGCAAATGGGAGTCGCATGATGAAAGGCATAAGGGTGATCGCGGCAGCATCTGCATTCGTAGGCTGGGTTTACTCTTGGTACCTGCTGCGTGGCGTTCGCAACTTCTACGCTGAAGGAGACGTTGGCACCCAACCTTTCTGGTTGGTCCTTCTGCTAGGTCTCACGACAACGGCACTCATCGCGACAACGCTGACCGCCGGTACTAGATTCAGAGGCTGGCCTTACCTCAGCATCGGATCAGGCGCCGGGTTGTTTGGTTCGATCATCTTGAGTCAGTTCGCCATGCTCGGTTCCGTCGGAGCAGGCAGTCTTGCCAACGCTTTCGATCTGGCGTTCAGGACGCGGACGACTCTTAGCGTCGCGGTGTTCATCGCGGGGATCCCGTGCATGCTGGTCCTTTCGGGGATCACTTTCTTGCTGCGCCGCCCCCATGAAACGTCCAACATGGCGGTGGCCGATGCCAGATAGCGACAACTCGAAGCAGTTGAACCTCACCATCAATGGCATCGAGGTCACTTCGGCCCCCGGTCGCATGTTGATCGATGTGGCCGAAGAGGCCGGCGTGTTCGTGCCCCGCTTCTGCTATCACCCCGGGCTCGAGTCGGTGGCTGCATGCAGGATGTGTTTGGTTTCGATCGAAGGTAGCAAGCGTCCCTTAGAGCCCGCATGCGCAACACCTGTGATGGATGCGATGGTGGTTCACACCGACAGCGAAGCTGCAGTCGAAGCGCAAGAGGCTGTTCTCGAACTGCTTCTGATCAATCACCCGCTTGACTGCCCCATCTGTGACCGCGGCGGCGAATGTCCGCTTCAAGACCAAACGCTCAAGTTCGGCCCGGGGAAGTCTCGGTATTTCGAAGGCAAACGTCATTTCAGGAAAGCTCTGCCGATCTCAGACCTGGTTACGCTCGATCGCGAGCGCTGTGTTCTTTGTTGGCGCTGCGTTCGGTTCTGCAACGAAGTTTCAGGTGACAAGTTCATAGACCTGATGGATCGCGGCTCGCACTCCCAGATCAATACCGCAGATGACGAACCCTTCGATTCTTATTTCTCGGGCAACACGATCCAGATCTGCCCTGTAGGCGCGCTTACTTCGACTTCTTATCGGTTCCTTTCGCGGCCATGGGATCTGGTCAGCGCGTCATCAACCTGCTCTTACTGCGCGGTTGGCTGCCCGATCTCGCTCGAGCACCGCGATGGCGAGGTGCTTCGAGCGCAGGCTTTGCCGAATGAACAAGTGAACGACTTCTGGAACTGCGACAAAGGGCGCTTCGGCCATCGCTACGTGTCGAACCCCGACCGCTTGAAATCGCCATTGGTACGCGATGGGAGCCAACTGAAACGGGTTGGCTGGTCCGAGGCCCTCGACCTTGTAACTGAAGCCCTGAAGAAAACTCTTTCCGATGCAGGGCCCTCGAGTGTTGCGATGATCGGCGGATCGCACGCAACCAATGAGGATCTATATTCAGCCCAGCACCTGTTCCGACGGGTGGTTGGTACAGATTCCCTCGACTTCAGAACCTTCGACGCGGCGTTTCCTTATGAAACCTTGGCCACGAAGGTCATGGGTTCGACTGCCACCCTCGATGACCTAGACGGCGCCGGATGTTTGCTCTGGCTCGGGCCCGATCCCAAGGAGGAACTGCCCGTGCTCTACCTTCGCATCCGCCGAGCCGTGGCAAAAGGCATGAAACTCGTAGTCGTTCATCCGCGCAAGATCAGTCTTTGTGAGATCGGGCTGCATGTCGCGTCGATCCCCGGCCGCGAAGCTGAGGTCGTGGCAGCGTTAGCTGGTGGAGGAAGTTCGGGCCTCCCCGCGAGCGGTCCATTAAGAGAGGCAGCTGAAGCTCTCGCGTCGAAGAGCATCATCGTGGCTGTTGGGCAGCGTTTCGTTGGGACCTGGATGCACGATGAAGTCAAAGCGGCGGCCGACCTCATCCACGAACACGAAGACGCTCGGTTGTTGATGCTGGTGCCCAACGCAAACTCTCAAGGCGCTATCGACATGGGTATCACGCCGCAGCGCGGGCCAGGACATGTCCAGCAGGGCACCGGCATGGACACTCGCAATATCTTGATGGGCGCTGTTGAAGGCAAGATCAAGTTCCTCTGGTTGATGGGCGCCGACATCGTCTCGGACTTCCCCGATCAAAAGCTCGCCAGGGATGCGCTGGCGTCGGGCGCTTTCGTCGTCGTTTCAGAGTTGTTCCCCACCGACACCGCCCTGAGCGCCTCGGTGGTGCTTCCCGCCCGATCGTTCGCCGAGAAGGAGGGAACCTTCACCAACCTCGAACGCCGGCTTCAGAAAGTCGATCCTGCGGTGGCCGCTCCTGGAGTTGCTCTGGCCGATTGGCTGATCTTCGAACATGTCGCACAGCGCCTAGGCTCCCCGGCAGGATGGACTTCAGCTGGTGACGTGATGAACGCGATAACAAACGAAGTTCCAACTCATGCTGGCCTCACGTGGGACCGATTGGGCGACGAGATCCAGATCGGTGTTGGCGCAGGCCCGTCCGAAGGGCCTGCTGGTGCAGACGAACAGGCGGCATGGCCCCTTTCGTGGGAACTGCGGGCGGTAGATACTCGGTCGCGCACCGGTGCCATTTGGGACGCGGCGGGGGCCCCCGAACAAACCGCCGGACTTACCGCTCACCCACGGCCCACTTCCGTAGAGGCGGCTAAGCCGGGCCTGCTTCGACTGCTAGCCTCGCGCTCCCTCTATGACAACGGGGCGATGGTTTCCAGGTCGCCAGAACTGAAGAATCTCATCGCGGCGCCGACCGTTGAGATCCATCCTGACGATGCCGCTCAACTGAGCTTGAACGATGGCGATGGGGTATCGGTCACTTCCGAGCGAGGTGCGATCTCGGCCAAGGTCAGGGTTTCAACCAACACTCCCCGACACGCTGCCCATATGTTCTTCGATCAGCCTGGTGCACGAGTCAACGTACTCATGGACTCAGCATCGCCCACAACCTATGTGGGACTGACCCGCATCCGATGAGCGTCGATCTGATATTGATCTTCGCCAAGATCCTGATCGTCTTTGGGGCGATCTTGGGCATCGTCTTGTTCACCATCTGGTTCGAGCGCAAAGCGGTGGCGCGGATGCAGAGCAGGTTCGGCCCCAACCGATGGGGTCCATTCGGTCTTCTCACTTCTCTAGCCGACGGCATAAAGCTCTTCTTCAAAGAACCGATCACGCCGTCTTCGGCAGATCGCTGGACCTATATGGCAGCGCCCATCGTGGCGTTGGTTCCAGCGTTCCTCGCTTTCGCGGTTATCCCGTTCGGCGATGGAACAAAGATCCTTGGCCACCGGGTTGAGTTTGCGATCGCAGACCTAAACATCGGATTGCTGTGGGTGCTCGGGATGGGTTCGCTCGCTGTCTATGGCGTCGTTCTCGCGGGATGGTCGAGCGGTTCGAAGTACCCGCTTATCGGATCGATCCGTTCATCGGCGCAGATGATCTCTTATGAGATCGCGCTTTCGCTCTCGCTGGTCCCAGTTGTTCTGATCACGGGTAGTTTGTCGATGCAACGCATAGTTCAGGCGCAAACAGGAACCTGGGGCAGGATCTCTTGGTTGCCACACGCTGTGGCTGGCATCGGCAACTTCATCCCAAGATGGAATGTTGTGACTCAGGCCCCCGCATTCTTGATATTTCTTCTGGCCGGGATCGCAGAGACCAATCGCGCTCCGTTCGATCTTCCCGAGGCCGAAACCGAGTTGGTAGCTGGCTTTCACACCGAGTATTCAGGTATCAAGTTCGCGATGTTCTTCTTGAGCGAGTACATCCACGTCGTGACCGTCTCGGCGGTTGCTGTCACGATGTTCTTCGGTGGATGGGATACAGGACCACTGCACATCGGCTTCTTGCCCTGGTTGTGGCCCATCGGCGCTTTCATGACCAAGACCTTCGCCTTTGTTTTCCTATTCATCTGGCTGCGGGCGACGATGCCGCGACTTAGATACGACCGTCTGATGAATCTCGGATGGAAGTTCCTCATCCCGGCCTCCTTGGGATGGCTGTTCCTATCTGCGGCCGTCATCGCGGTGGTCCAAGGATGAAGAAACCGCCCGAGGGTTCGCCTTTGGCTCGCATGATGAAGCCAGCCGAACCGGTTATCGAAGTGCTCGAGGGGGTCGTTGCCTCGTTGAAAGGTTTGAGCGTCACCATGCGTCACCTCGGTCGCAAACCCATCACGATCCAGTACCCAGAGCAGCGGCGTGAGCCGTTTCCCCGATTCAAGGGCCGACATGTTCTCGACCGTCATGAGGACGGATTAGAGAAATGCATCGGTTGCGAACTATGTGCCGGAGCATGCCCGGCCGACGCGATCTTGGTAGTTGGTGCCGAGAACACACCTGAAGACAGAAAGTCGCCAGGCGAACGGTTCGCAGAGATTTATGAGATCAACTATCTGCGATGCATCTTTTGCGGCCTATGCGTCGAAGCCTGCCCCACCGAGGCCCTCGTGATGTCTAACGCGTACGACCTAGCTGCAGATTCTCGCGACGACTTCATCTTCACCAAGCAGATGCTGCTCGTCGATGCGCCATTGCAGACCAGACCCTCGAATGAATCGATACCGGCGGGCTCCGATGTTGGTGAGTTCCAAGACATGAAGCAGATACTCGCTCGGCGAAGAGCTAAAGATCAGCGAAAGGCAGAAGCCGGCGAAGGACCACCCGAGTGATAACAGCCGATGTGGTTTTCATAATCACCGCCGCGACCGCTCTGATCGCTGGTCTAGCGATGGTGATGGCACGGCACTCGGTTCATGCGGCGCTCTTCTTGGTTGGAGTGCAGATCAGCCTTGCCGTGCTCTTCCTGCTGGAAGGCGCCTTCTTCATAGCAGCACTGCAAGTGATCATCTGCGCCGGAGCGAGCATGGTGCTCTTCGTGTTCGTCATCATGCTGCTTGGCGTAGACCAGAAAGAGGCTCTCATCGAGCCGCTCGCCCTGCAAAGGCCGGTTGCAATCGGCCTGGGATTGGCGCTCATCGCCGAGGCACTCTTCCTCGGCACGAAACATCTGGTTCCAGGGGTCGCCTCGCTCGGACTCGATGCCCCCCTTCGCGGCGAGGGCAACGTCGAGGCGGTGGCGCGTGTCCTTTTCTCCAAATGGTCATTCCCGTTCGAAGCCACATCGTTGTTGCTCTTCGTTGCGATAGTGGGTGTGATGGTCTTGGCCAAACGGAAACTGCAGAAGTGATGGTGCATCCTGCTTGGTATCTGATCGTGTCAGCCTTGCTGTTCACCATCGGCGCGGTTGGAGTGTTGATCCGTCGCAATGTGATCGTGATGTTCATGTGCATCGAGTTGATGCTGAATGCGGTCAACCTGACCTTCGTCACTTTCGACAAGATGCTCGGTTCGGTCGATGGTCAGATCAGTGTGTTCTTCGTACTCGTGGTTGCCGCGGCTGAAGTAGTGGTCGGATTGGCGATCATCGTTGGGATATTCCGGCAAAGATCAGCGGCCGACGCCGACGACGTGAATCTGCTGAAGTGGTGAGTACCCTTGCCCTCATCCCAGGCCTGCCTTTGCTGGGGGCTGTCCTTCTGCTCGTGGTTCGCAAGCCATTCGCTCGTTGGGCCGGAACCGTGGCCAGCCTTGCGGTTGGGGGTTCATTCCTAGCCTCTCTTGTGATCGTGGGGAAACTGGCAGGTCTTCCTGCAACCGAGCGAGTTGTCAAAGCGCAGATATTCGATTGGATCTCTGTCGGTTCCTTCAAAGCGGATATGTCATTCAGGGCGGATCCCCTAACGATCATCATGCTTTTAGTGGTCACCGGCGTTGGGACTTTGATCCATATCTATTCGATCGGTTACATGGCCCACGATGACCGGCGGTCCACGTTCTTCGCGTACCTCAATCTTTTCGCAGCCGGGATGTTGGTCCTCGTGCTCGCCGGCAACTTCCTCGTTCTTTTCCTCGGCTGGGAATCTGTTGGGTTGTGTTCCTATCTGCTCATCTCGTTCTGGTCATTCAAACCATCCGCGGCGGCGGCAGGCAAGAAGGCCTTCATCACTAACCGCGTTGGCGACTTCGGCTTCTTGATCGCCATCTTCCTGTTATCCGGCCGCTTCGGAACCCTGGATATGGAAACTATCTTCAAAGCCGCTTCGGCGCATCCTCTGATGGGCTCGATCGCAACCGCCATCCCATTGCTGCTGCTACTTGGAGCAACGGGGAAGTCGGCCCAGATCCCTTTGTATATATGGCTTCCTGACGCGATGGAGGGCCCGACTCCTGTGTCGGCTTTGATCCACGCAGCAACCATGGTGACTGCGGGTGTTTACCTGATCGCCCGTGCTCATGTGCTGTTCGAGGCGTCTCATGTGGCGGGGATGATGGTGATCATCATCGGCATAGTCACCGCATTCGTGGCTGCGAGCATGGCGGTGGTGCAGAACGACATCAAAAGGGTACTCGCCTACTCGACGATCTCGCAGATCGGCTACATGTTCGTGGCTGTTGGAGTAGGGGCGGTCACGGGTTCTGCCATTGCTTATGTTGCAGGCATATTCCACCTCGTAACCCACGCATTCTTCAAGGCTTTGCTTTTCCTTGGGGCAGGAAGTGTCATGCATTCGATCGACGACGAGACCGACATGCGAAAGATGGGCGGATTGTTCAAGAAGATCCCAGTCACGGGGGCAACCTTCGTGATCGGATGGCTCGCGATCTCGGGGATCCCTCCATTGGCAGGCTTCTTCTCCAAAGATGCGATCTTGTCTGTTGCTTGGGCGGCGGATC
This sequence comes from Actinomycetota bacterium, assembly GCA_046262935.1. Taxonomy (GTDB): domain Bacteria; phylum Actinomycetota; class CADDZG01; order JAHWKV01; family JAHWKV01; genus JBHELT01. Next base: position 13,551 of record JBHELT010000003.1, read on the forward strand.
TTCCTTTGGTCTGGATGATCGGTGTTGCGATCGCGGGAATCACTGCCTTCTACATGTCCAGGCAAGTTTTCCTCACATTCTTCGGCAAGTCGCGTTTACCAGAAGGCGTCGAACCGCACGAATCTGGGGAGTCGATGACCGTGGTGCTGCGAGCGCTCGCCCTTTTGGCAGTGCTGGGGGGGGCGATCGATCTCACCTTGCACGGCGGTTGGCTGACGCGGTTCCTCGAGCCGGTCTTCGCCTCTCACGGACGGACTCTCGGCGCGACACCGGCGGGTCTGCCTGAGTGGCTTGTGTCCGCGTTCATCGCTTTAGTGAGTTTGGGCGCCATGGCGCTCGCCTTTCGCCTTTATCTAACCGAAGACGGTCCGCGCCTTCGTCTGCGGTTCCGCACAGCCGCAGGTGGTTTCGCAACCGTCGTCGAGCACAAGTACTACGTAGACGAGTTTTACAACCTGGTCGCGGTGTGGCCGGGGAAGATGCTCGCGCGCTTCTTGGCTTTCGGAGTCGATCGGGTGATCGACGGGACCGTCGAAGGAACGGGGGCCATAGTAACTGCCGCTTCAAGGCGCCTGCGGGTCACGCAGACCGGATTCGTGCGGCGCTACGTGATGACTATGTTCACGGGGGCCGTTTTAGTGCTGGCATTCTTCATCCTGAGGAACCGATGAGCCTGCCGATCCTTAGTCTGATCATCTTTCTGCCAGCGGTCGGGTCGATCGCCATCGCTCTACTTCCGAAGGATTCGATCAAGGCCGTTCGTGTCGGCACTTTATTGACAAGTCTGGCTGCATTCTCTGCCTCACTGGTCATGCTGGTTCGATTCAAAGCGGCCGAGCAGGGGTTTCAGTTCGTCGAAAAGGTGCGATGGATACCCACTTCAAACGCCAGCTACCACCTTGGGATCGATGGCATAAGTCTATGGATGGTTCTTCTCACCACTTTCTTGGTGCCGCTGTGCGTGCTGGCATCGTGGGGATTGGACAAGAAGCCAAAGACGTTCCACATCGTTCTTCTCTTGCTCGAAACGGGGATCCTTGGCGTTTTCCTTTCGCTTGACCTTCTGCTGTTCTACATGTTCTGGGAAGGGATGCTCATCCCCATGTATTTCATGATCGGCGTGTGGGGATATGCGCGCCGCGTGTCCGCTGCGGTCAAGTTCTTCTTGTATACCCTGGCAGGTTCATTGCTGATGCTCGTTGGCATAGCGACTCTTTACTTCTTATCGACACCCCATACCTTCGATCTCACGGTGCTCATGACATCGAACATCGCAAGGGGAGCTCAAGCCTGGTTGTTCGCCGCGTTCTTCATCTCGTTCGCGATCAAGGTCCCCATCTTTCCCTTGCACACATGGTTACCCGACGCACATACAGAAGCACCAACCGCCGGAAGCGTGATCTTGGCTGGCGTTCTACTCAAGATGGGGGCATACGGCTTCTTGAGATTCTCGCTCCCACTATTCCCCAAGGCAGCTCTTAGCTTCGCGCCTTGGCTGGCGCTGCTTGGTGTTATCGGTATCGTTTACGGAGGTGCAGTGTCGATAGTTCAGAAGGACTTGAAACGCCTAGTCGCTTACTCGAGTGTCTCGCACCTCGGGTTCGTCGTCCTTGGGATATCTGCGATGAACACCATCGCGACATCGGGGAGCGTTTTGCAGATGCTCAACCACGGGCTCTCGACTGGAGTGCTCTTCCTCATGATCGGCATGCTCTATCAGCGCGGCCATACGCGTGAGATCGAAGATCTGTCCGGGCTCAACTCGTTGATGCCGATCTTCGGTGGCATGTTCCTGCTCGCCACCCTTTCTTCACTTGGTCTTCCGGGTCTCAATGGTTTCGTCGGCGAGTTCCTCATCCTGAGCGGCTCCTTCGATACCGCTCGGGTTATCACGATGATCGCAACGAGCGGCGTGATCTTGGCTGCTGTATATCTGTTGTGGGCTTATGAACGAGTCTTCATGGGGCAGGTCAAAGCGCCTCATGCGGAACGCTCCAGGATCTGGCGAGACCTCAGTTGGCGCGAGATGGTGATAGTTGTTCCTGCATTGTTGTTGATCGTGGCGATCGGCATCTACCCGAAGCCCTTCCTTTCTCGGATCGAACCGTCGGTAGATCGCTTGGTTTCGACGATCCACCGTCTTCCCCAGGGCCTGGCAGAGCGATGACCAACGCCGCGAACATCGCGCTCGGGCACCTTGCCGTCCAAGGAGTTCATATAACCGCCGTGGTTGGTGAGATCGTTCTTTCGGTCGGTGCCATGCTCTTGCTCATCGGAGGCTCCCGCCTCGGACGTCGCTCGCGAGCCCTTCCGGCGGCGGGGGCGTTAGTGGTGATCGTCGCGGCCGGTGCAAGCCTGCTCATCTGGTCCACGAGAACCTTTGCAGCTTTCGATAGTGCAGTTGCTCAAGATGGGTTTTCGCTATCGCTGAAGATGGTTCTTCTGTTCGGGGCCGCCATGTCGGTGCTGGTCGGCCATAGTTACATCGACCAAGAAAACGCACCTGCTCCCGAGTTCTTCGGGCTGCTGCTGTTCGCAACTGCAGGGATGATGCTCATGGTTTCGGCGACAGACCTGATCCTGATCTTCGTGGCCCTCGAAACGTTTTCACTGGCGCTGTATGTACTCACAGGGTTCCGCAGAACAAGGGCCGACTCCCAAGAGGGAGCGCTCAAGTATTTCCTGACCGGCTCATTCTCAAGCGCGTTCTTCCTCTATGGCACCGCTCTTATCTATGGTGCGACCTCATCGACTCGACTGGCACTTATCCAGCAGCACATGTCGCGCGTTGGGACCGCGCATCAAGGTTTGGCTTCGGCAGGTCTGGCTCTGATCATCATCGGTTTGGCATTCAAGATCGCGGCGGTGCCTTTCCACATGTGGACCCCCGATGCGTATCAGGGTGCACCAGCACCTGTCACCGGTTTCATGGCGGCTGGTTCTAAGGTCGCGGGGTTCGCGGTCCTGCTTCGGATACTCGTCGTATTTTTCCCAGCGATGGCCGTCGATTGGAGACCTGTCGTGGTCTCACTTTCGGTCATCTCGATGGTGGTTGGAAGCATCATCGCTGTGGCCCAGTCCAACGTTAAGCGGATGCTTGCCTATTCTGCGATCGCGCATAGCGGTTTTCTGTTGATCGGCATTGCATCGGGCAATGACCGAGGGATCTCGGGCTCTGTCTTCTACCTCGGTGCATACACGTTCACCGTCATCGCAAGCTTCGCGATCATCTACGCGGTAGGAAGACCAGGTGAACCCCATACATCGCTCGAAGATTACAAGGGCCTCTGGTACCGAAGGCCATTCCTGGCGGTCATGTTCGCTGTTTGCCTGGTCTCCCTCGCAGGTGTGCCGCCAACTATCGGTTTCTGGGCTAAGTTCGAGGTCTTCTCGGCTGGGGTCAGTGCCAATCTGGTGCCACTCGTTGTTGTCGCAGTGCTCTCGAGTGCCGTGGCTGCATTCTTCTATCTAAGGGTCATAGTTCTGATGTTCCTGGAGGAACCGAAAGGATGGACCGTCGGATCGATCGAACCATCAACCGCGCCAGGGATCGGGTTGGCTGTCATGGTGGCTGCGTCGGCGATCTTGGTCTTCGGAGTGGTGCCAGGGCCGATCTTGACCCTTCTAAACTCCTCAACGATGTTGGGTCACTGAGCCCTGCGGCCGATGCCTTTGCCTTTGCCTTTGCGGAGTCGATCGCGAACATCGCTGGCCACAGCTGGAGCCATAACCGCTACTCCCGACGGGTAAGTGGCGTGTGCCGATGCGGAACCGGCGGGCACCAATGGCCTTCTTGGGTGTCGGTCACCGGATGAATGTGGGCCGGCTCCACCGGAACCGGGAGGGAGACTACCTGCGTTCCTTCGGCCCCTTAGTTTCAGCACGATCAAAAGGGCCAGGGCGACTAGCGCAACCGAGATCGGCAACAGTTCCAAGATCATCTGTCGATCTTCTCACTTTTCCCGGCTGGCCCAAGGAGGCTGCGCAGGGCTAGACCGCCTTGACCGCCCTTCGATTTCAATCCGATCAGAGAAAGATTCCATGCCCTGACGGCTAACTCCCAAGCGATGAACCTGCCTTCCGAATGTAGGCTATTGCCGAAATGGACAACGCGAAAAAATCGATACCAGCTGTGCTGGTTCATGGCGGCGCGGGCGACATCGAAACTAGTCGTGTGGCTGGGGCGATCTCGGGCTGTGAGCAGGCAGCCGAAGCTGGGTCCCGCGTATTGGACGATGGCCCCCTCGCTGCGGTTATCGCCGCAGTGCAAGCACTCGAAAACGACCCGTCGTTCAATGCAGGATATGGCTCGACGCTCACCCGTGCGGGCACCGTTGAATTAGACGCCTCGGTTATGACAGGAGACCTTCGCTTCGGTGCGATCGGGGCCTGTCCACCGGTTGAAAGTGCCATCGCCCTTGCTTCGCAGGTGAGGACCGACGGCGAGCACACTCTGCTCACAGGCCAAGGGGCCCTCGATTTCGCCGCTCACCATGGCATAAAACAGGTACCCGCAGATTCACTCATCACAGATCGCGTCCTCGCCCAACTCGAAGCTGAGCGAGCCCGGCGGGCCATGGGGGTCGCCAGGGCGGGAGCGGGTACCGTCGGTGCTGTCGCGGTCGGGTCCGATGGCAAGGTGGCAGCTGCGACCTCCACGGGAGGCATCCTCTATAAAAGGATAGGCCGCATCGGCGACACACCGGTCCTCGGCGCCGGCACTTATGCCGATGACGAGATGGGAGCAGCAGCGAGTGCGACTGGGCATGGTGAATCGATCATCAAGGTCCTGCTATGCAAGCTCGTGGTCGACGGGGTTGGCGCCGGAGCGACTCCAGAGCAGGCGGCTTCATCGTCGATCGCGACGATGAAGCGGCGCGTCAACGGCTCAGGAGGGCTGATAGTGATCGACAAACTGGGCCGATTCTTCGCGGCTCGCAATACCAAGCACATGCCCTGGGCCTTGGCAGATCGCCAGGGGATCGCCGGCAGCGGTTCCTGAATGAACGATATCGGTTTTCTTCTTTGTTCCCCGCTGAGTAAGATTGCCCCTGCCCGCCACGAGGGGGCGCCATGCTTGTGATAATTTTCACAATGTTCTTCTAATACGGAGCAACACACTGATGCCTCAAGGCTATTTCGGTTCCTATCTGACGCTGGCGATCTTCTCGGGCGCTGTGTTCACGCTTGTGGGGAGCACTCTCGCGCTCAATAAGTTGGTTGCTCCCCGAGTGCGCACCGACGAGAAGTACATCACCTACGAATGCGGTGTCGATCCGATAGGTGGCGGTTGGAGTCAGTCCACCGTTCGCTATTACATCTTCGCCCTGCTGTTCGTGATCTTCGACGTCGAAGCAGTGTTTCTGTTCCCATGGGCCATCGTGTTCGAGAAGATCGGCATCTTCGCATTTGTCGAGATGGTCATCTTCATCGGGATCCTTGCGCTGGGTCTCGTTTATGCATGGCGCAAGAAAGTGTTGGACTGGCTCTAGATGCAAGACGCCGGCATAGGACGGGTGAAACTACCGAAACCTGTTTCGTTCCTTTTGAACTGGGGCCGCAAGTATTCGCTTTGGATGTTCCAGTTCGGCCTTGCCTGCTGCTCGATCGAATTCATCGCATCGGCAATGCCCAAGCACGACATCATGCGTTTAGGTGTCATCCCGTTCCCCGCCTCTCCTCGTCAGGCCGACCTCATGGTTGTTGCCGGGACGGTCACCGACAAGATGGCACCAGCTATAAAGCGGGTCTACGAGCAGATGCCGGAGCCGAAGTACGTGATCTCGATGGGGTCATGCGCCAACTGCGGGGGACCGTATTGGGACTCGTATTCGGTCACCAAGGGCATCGATCAGATACTGCCCGTTGATGTTTATGTCCCGGGCTGTCCTCCCAGACCCGAAGGGCTGCTGCACGGGATAGTGCGCTTGCAGAACATGATCCAGGGCGAAGACATACAAGCGAAGTGGCGGGGAAGTGATGCAAAGATCCCTCAGATCATCGGAACGGGTAGAGCCGGAGGAATTTAGTTCGCGGGTTTCCTCGGTATTAGGGGATGCAGCGAGCGAAACCGAGGTCCGTTTCGGTCAAGTTTGGACGCGGGTGCATCCAGAGCGCCTAGCGGATGTGCTGTCGACCCTGAAGACGGACCCCGATCTTTCTTGTGATTACCTAACCTTCTTATCGGCCATCGATTGGCAAGAAGAAGGGTTCGAGATCGTTGTCATGGTCCATTCGAGCGTCTTCGGGGTTTCGGTTGGGATCAAGTGTCCACTCCCAGCCGAGAACCCACACGTGCCCACTGTTACCGAGGTTTATGGCGGGGCCCACTGGCACGAGCGTGAGTGCTACGAGATGTTCGGCATCGTCTTCGACGGTCACCCGAACCTGCGAAACCTCTACCTCCCAGACGACTTCGAGGGTCACCCGCTTCTCAAGAGTTTCAAACTGGCCAGTCGTGTGTACAAGCCTTGGCCCGGAGCGAAAGATCCAGACGAGGCCGCGGGCGGAGGGCGAGGCTGATGGGCATCATCCCCGATGACCTGACCCGCGCCACCCTCACCGGTTCGGGGACATTGCGGACCGAAGAGATGATCTTGAACGTAGGCCCTCAGCACCCTGCAACCCATGGGGTTCTGCGGGTGCTCGTGAGACTCGATGGCGAGAAGATCGTGGAGGGTGAGCCGATCATCGGGTACATGCATCGCGGTCACGAGAAACTGCTAGAGCAACGTGACTTCCGCCAGATAACGAACCTGCTGTCGAGGATGGACTGGCTGTCAGGCATCAACAACGAGATTCCCGCCGCGCTGGCAGTAGAGCGCCTGATGCAGATCGAAGTTCCCATGCGGGCCCAGTACTTGCGAGTGATCCTGGCCGAGATCAACCGGATCATGAACCATCTGATGTTCGTTGGTTCCTTCGGATTGGAACTTGGTGCGACGACCCCGGTTATGTATGCATTCCGTGAACGTGAATTGCTGCAATCGGCCATGGAGATGGTTACGGGGGGGCGCATGCACTTCGGTTTCATCCGACCCGGAGGGCTCAAAGAAGACGTTCCAAAGGGTTTCGTCGAACTAGCTCTCAAGGGTATCCGTCAGTTGGTTGCTGCGATCCCCGATTACGAGAACCTCATGATGGGCAACGAGATCTTCAAACAAAGAACCGTTGGAGTTGGCGTGCTCGAAGCCGATCTTGCTCTCGAGCATGGCGTTTCGGGACCCATCCTCAGGGCATCAGGCGTGCCATATGACATCCGTAAGGTCGATCCATATCTTGTTTACGACCAGTTCGATTTCGATATCCCGGTTGGTACGCGCGGCGATTCGTTCGATCGTTACTTCGTTCTGATGGAAGAGATGAAAGAGTCGGCCAGGATCGTCGAACAGGCACTCGAAGGTCTTCCAGCGGGTTCGCATATCGGTGCAGTGCCCAAACGGCTTTCACTACCAAAGGGTGAGATCTACGCCCACGCCGAGAATCCACTGGGTGAACTGGGCTACTACTTGGTATCCGATGGGGAATCGAAGCCTTATCGGATGAAGGTTAGGACCCCATCGTTTTCCAACGTGAGTGTCGTGCCGCATATGCTTCGGGGCGCTTACCTGCCTGACATGATCGCGATCTTGGGGAGCATGTTTTTCGTGGTGGGAGATATCGACCGCTGATGGGCGCAACTATCCAGCACATATTCGCCAACACGTGGGTTCTGCTCGCGCTCAAACTCTCTGTCCTTTTGATATTGCTGCCCGCGACCCTGGTTCTGGGCTGGGTCGAATTGAAACTCGGTGCGCACATGCAGCATCGCATGGGACCGATGTATCCAGGAGGGTTCCATGGGTGGGCCCAAACGCTTGCCGACGGGCTCAAGTTCGTGATGAAAGAGGACATCATTCCCACGGCTGCCGACAGGCCGGTTTTCTCGATGGTCCCATTCATCACGATGCTTGGGGCGTCGCTTACATTCGTCGTTATCCCCCTCAGTCCCCATGTTGCGATCGAGAAATTCGACGTTGGGATCTTCTACGTCCTGGCCGTTTCCTCGATCGGCGTCATCGGCGTATTGATGGCTGGGTGGAGTTCGGCCAATAAATACTCGCTGATGGGTGCGCTTCGAGCGGCGGCTCAGCTGATCGCATATGAACTTCCATTGGTGCTTACCGCCGCGGCGGTTGCGATGCAGGCAGGGTCCTTGTCGTTGATAGGCATCGTTGAAGCTCAGCGTCACAACTTCTTCAACTTGGGGCTGCCAAATGTTCTTTGGTTCCAGCCGCTGGGCTTCTTCATCTTTCTTACAGCAGGCACTGCCGAACTGACCAGGCCCCCATTCGACATGCCTGTTGCCGAAGCAGAGCTCATAACTGGAGCCTTCACCGAGTACACCGGCATCCGGTTCGCTTTCAGTTTGTTCGCGGCCGAGTACATCGCCCTGATCGGGCTCGCTGCTTTGGGCACGACGCTGTTCCTCGGCGGTTACCTGCCTCCGATAAGAGCCTTGGGATCGCTTCCGATACCCGGTTTCGTATGGTTCTTTGGCAAGATGGCAACGATCCTTTTCGTCCTCATCTGGATCCGCTGGACCTTCCCACGTCTTCGTGAAGATCAGTTGCAGAAGTTCGCATGGAAAGTGCTGATACCGCTTTCGCTGCTGAACATCCTGATCACCGGAGCCCTCAAACTCACCCCCTGGATGTAGCGATGGCCATCGACGAGAGCTTGCAGATCGAAGAGCCAGAGCTCAAACGAACCACGTACGGCAGTGGTTTGTTGAAGGGCTTGGGAATCACCATGCGACATCTACTCTCGCGATCGGTGACCATCCAGTACCCCGATGAGAAGGACCCGTTGCCGCCACGTTCGCGCGGCGTGATCGCTCTCAAGGAAGAGAACTGCACAGTTTGCATGTTGTGTGCCCGGGAGTGTCCTGATTGGTGTATCTATATCGAAGGCCACAAGGAGTCGCGCCAGCCTGCTGTCGAGGGAAAGCGCGCGAAGAAATACAACGTGCTCGACCGGTTCGCGATCGACTATGCCCTGTGTATGTATTGCGGGATCTGCGTTGAGGTTTGTCCATACGACGCACTGTTTTGGAGCCCCGAATACGAATACGCCGAGCATGACATCACCAACCTGACTCACGAGAAGGAACGGCTCAGCGATTGGATGTACGGCGTTCTGCCACCGCTACCACTCGATGACGGCGCGCGAGGGCCGGAGTTGAAGTCGGCGTTAGCCCCGGCATCACCCGCGGCCGCATCTGCAGCCCCGGCAGCGCCAGCGGCTGCAACGGCACCCGCGGCCGCATCAGCACCAGCGGCTGCAACGGCCTCCGCCCCCCCAGCTTCCACTGCACCAACAACCTCGGCGCAGGGCGTAGACCCAGAAGCCGTCTATCAAGCAGTGCTGGCCGAAGAAACTTCGAAAGGTTCCGATCCCCGAGTGGCCGAGGCACGCGCAAAGGCTGCAGCGATGCGGGCACGATCAGGACCGGACGCGGGGGCAGCCGCGCCGGCTGAGCCCGCCCGCGCTCCTGCGGCGCAGGTCCAGAGTGCTCCGGTCGAGGTAGAACCGAGTGCACAGGTTGAAGGGGCGCCG
>JBHELT010000004.1:0-23482 GCA_046262935.1 Actinomycetota bacterium
ATGGCTCGTTCGTTGGCGAGAAGGCCTGAGCCGGGGATGATCTGAACGGTTTGGATCCTGTGAACACCCAACAAAGCGAGGTTGCCGGTTAGGTTGGTCCAATGCTCTGTGCTGTTTCCGGCACCATCATTGGCATCGGCGTCTGTGGTGCGGTAGATGTCTGCCCCGTCTGTGACGTATGCGATCCGCCAGTTCGTTGGATCGAGGGCGATAGCTGAGATCGTGTTGCTGCCCGGCCAGTTCAACAACTGGGTGATGGCTGCTCCGGGTGCGAATGCTGCAGATGTATCTGGGCGTAACCAAAGGCTGGGGAACGGCCCGGCGGGAGGGCCGCTGTCGGCGTAGTAAAGGATGTTGGGTCGTGAGGTCGCCCCTTCGAAGCCACCATAAGCAAGCGCGGTGACGGGGCCCCCTTGAGCCGACGGAAGTTGAGTTACGTGTGCGCCCTCGTCGGCACTTTCATAGATCTTCGTGTTTCCACCAAGCACGAAGCGAGTTGCTCCCGGCGTTGCGGGCTGAACGGCGTCAACGGCAAGTGGGGGCAGGAATGGGAAACCCGAAGGATCGTTCGTGGTGCCGGGAGAAAACGCAAGGGCAAGACCCGCGATCGCTCCACAAACCGGATTACAGACTTGGAACCCCGTGGAGAAGATGCCGACCGCAGGGTTCGAATCACCCTGCGAGCTTAGGAATCGAACCGATCCGCCCGAGGTCGGATACGCGACGGCATTGAACCCGCCGTCTCCCCCACGAAGGGCCGTCCAGGTTGTGCCGTTCACCGCCGTTTGAGCGGAAACCCCGTTGTCCTGGTTGGAGCAGATGATCGTTTGGGTGACATGGTCGTAAGTGCAGATCGTGTGTTCGCTGATCTGTATCGAAGTCGCGTCGTGCCCGTTCAGCGAAACCCATGCCGCGTTGATCTTAGGTGTCGCCCTTCTGTAGATGCCACCATCGTTGGTCGCGATGAGATCGTTGTTTGGATCGAATGCGAAATCACGCGCGTCGGAGTGAGTGGAAGTGTTGCCGCCTGCCGTATCAACTATCGGTGTACAGAAAGCGCCGCCCGTGCTGCAGCGGAACGTTTGCGCCGTGAAGTTCACCGAACCGATGTTGTTGGGGAAAGTTGTCTGAGTGTCACCAGAGATATAGACGATGTTGGCATCGGTCGGGTCGGCGGCGATCGCTGTATTTGGAACTCCTTGATGCCCAGGGTGGATGCCGATGAATGTCCCGCCAGCTGTTGCGCAGGGTCCCGCCTGAAGCGTGGAAGAAGCCGGAGCGACACCATCACAGTGGCCAGGCACCGCAAGAGGTACCCACGCGATCGTCCAGGCATCGTGGCCCTGATCAATCGATCGATAGATCAGTGAAAGATCGCTGCCCAGGACGGTCCCGGTCCCGTTAACCACCACGTTCTCAACCGCGGCATAGACAGCACGAGTGGTGCCGTCATCGTAAACCGACAACTTGATGTTCACCGTCCAGCTGGCAACCCAGTTCGTGTTCTCCACCACTCCGTCGGCAGGGCCGGTGATGACCGTTCCGCCGGTGCCTAGGGTTGTCCCACCGGTAGAGGTCCATGTCGCACCACTGTCATCGCTTCGGAAGATGCCAGCACTCGCTATGGAAACGAACATGATGTTCGGGTTGGATGAACTCGTTGCTAGGTCGAAGGCATCGCCGGCAGGTAGACCGAACAGGCGCGTGTCGCCTGACAAGCGCACGAAGGTTACGCCCGTATCGATGCTTCGGTAAACGCCGCCCCTATGCCCGCCACCGCCGCCCGCCGCGACCACTATCACGTTGCCACGAACGGCCAAACCGCGGACGTTCAATCCCTTGAGGTCGCTCGTCCCAAGATGGACCCAGTCCGTTCCGGCGTTGGTGGTTCTGTAGATACCGGACAGTTGGCTCGATGTCCCGTAGAAATTACTCACGGAGGCGATGCCAGCAACAAGTGTTGTGTGAGTTGGGTCTGTCGGATCCAACTCCAGGGTTCCGATCGACATGTCCGGCCCGAGGTCGAGCAATGGTGTCCATGTGATCCCGGGCTCACCGCCGGTGATCGCATTGGTGGTCTTCCATATACCGCCGTTCACAGTACCGACCCAGATGTTGTTGCCGTCTGAAGGGTCGACCACGACCGTATGGATGGCGCCCGAAACCACGTTGTCCGTCACATGCGACATCCCACCGTGGATGTGGTCACCTTGCGGCGTGAAGTAAGCAGCGCCGAATGGCACAACTCCAGCAGTGAAGGTCGTGCCGCTGGTGATCGGCGTGCAGGCAGCAGTGAGGCACGCTGTCAGGAATCCTGGCGTCAATCCGACATTCACGGAAGCGGTATCGATAGCGGCCTGCATGTCCGCAGCCAGGTCAGCAGCCGTGGTGTTGGTTAGGGTCAGGTCACGGGAGACTTGAACATCGGTGAGCGTGCCCAAAGGATCAGTATTGCGAAGATTCGCAACTCCAACGGTCATAGCGGGGACGTGCCTGTGATCTAGACCGGCCCCACCGAACCGGATCAGGTACCCAGACCCGATCTTCTGGACAAGATCGATGCTTCCCGCCCCGAGGAGCGCTACTAATGCATCCTCTACGCTTCCTGTTCCCGAGTCGGGAGCGTTGTAATCGATGGCGATCGTGGTTTCGCCGTTCTCGATCGTTCCGTTCAAGTTTTTGTCAACCGACAGGGTAAAGGTGCCCCCAGTCGCGTTGAGTAGTTGGACCGACTGCGTTTCATTGCGGGCCTGAAGACCGGATTGATCCGAGATCACCAATGGTCGAACGTTGGTGCCAGCCAGCGATCCCCCGTTGAAGCTGATAGTCCAAACAGGAACCGACTTCATCACCGCGACGTTGCCAACACCTATCCCGGTCAGGCTCCCGATCGCAGCTTCGAATGCGGCTGCTGTGGAGTCGTAGGCGATCGATGCAGTTTCACCACCATCTTGCGTTCCGTTTCCATTCGCATCAGACCAGACCGTGAAATTGCCACTGCTGGTCCCATCGATCTTCACTTCTTGCACTTCGTTGCGAGCGGTGAGCGAACTCGTCGATACGAGTTCGGCTACGTTCATGTGGCCAAGGGCATTTTGGAATGTGATCGTGTATGCGGTGCCGGCGGCAGTGACCGCTGCGAGAACCGTCACGTTGTTCGCGCCGATCGTTGACAGACCTTGTAGCGCGCTTTGAAGCAGAACCGCGGGGATGTTGTAAACGAGGTCAGCGGTCTGAGCCGTACTTCCGTTTGTGAATGACAACCGGAAGGTGCCGCCACCGGCGCGCACTGTGACCGTCTGAACCTCATTAGTGGTTCCGTTGCCGCCGGTGATGGTGTTCACGACCGCTGGCAAGAGCCCGCCCTCATCCCGGGTCGAACTCGTAACGGTTGCAACCCCGTCCTTCGTGATAAGTACTATCCCGGCGGGAGAGTTGTAGATCGAGGAGCTGAAAGTGGCGGTTCCGGCGACGTCAAGGACACCGTTGTGAAGGGCGTCTGACAATCCGGTTGGGTCCGCAACGATCTTGGCAACGTCCTGACCAGAAACAGCACTCCCGGTGAACTCCACGGTGAACGAGTTGTGTGTTCCGGGCGGAACACACACTGGTCCGGGAACACACACTGTGACAACGCTTGCGCCTCCCAGGCCAGCAAGCACATCTGCTTGGGATGCCTCAGAGGTTCCGTTAACCGTGATGGCGGGGCCTGATGACCCGTTGAAACTCAAGAGGAGCGAGCCGCCGTTAGCATTCACGATAGTTACTTGTTGACGTTCGTTGCGAGCAACGAGCGATGAGCCGTCACCCGCTACCTGCCTAGCATCGCCGAAGCTCGACTTGAAGAAGATCGTGTAGATGTCGCCCTCTGCTCGGGTGAGCTTCGTTACAGAGTCGATGTTTCCATTCAAGGCCGCGATATCCGTCGTTAATTTGTCCTTGACGTTGCCGGCCACCGTGTCGGCCGATGCACCCAGGTTGATGGCAGAAGTGGTTTCCCCTGGGTCGGCATTACCGTTGCCATTTGAGTCGTAGAACAAGGTGAATGTTCCACTAGCGCCGCGAACGGTTACAGCTTGAACCTCGCCAACACCAATCGGGGTGTTTCCGGCCCTCAATGTGCGAACCGATACACCCTTGCCACCTTCTGCGATGTCAACGATGTCAACGCGGGCGCCAGGCTGGAAGACCGACGGACTCGAATCCAAAGAATCGCTTGAGCCGAGGTTGATCCCAAAGGTCGCCCCGGCTATCAAACGAGCGAGAGGGATAACGGTTCCCGACGTTGAAACGCCCGCGAAGTCACCGAGGCTTGCCCCGAAGTTCAAGTTGAAGCCGCCAGCTGCGACCACGGGCTTGGGGTTAGCCGTCGCAAATGCGGCAGTGAACGTCACGATGTAAGTCGCGGGACGAGTCACGTCGGCCTGCGATTTGGTAACCGACGAGATGTTCGAACCACCTATGCCTGAAAGAGCCGCCAATGCAGACCTGAGGCCGCCGGTTCCGGTGGCTGGGATGACGGGTGTGAGTTGCCCGGTCAATTGCAGTCTGCCGCCGCTATCGGGATACGCGAGCCAGAACGTGGTCGTTGTCGCTGGGACGATTATCGTCTGGACGCTGCCGTCGTTCACTAGGCCAGACGCATCGACTTGCAACTCTGGCACATTCGACGTGCCACCGAATGTGATCCTGTAAACCCCATCGGTCAACGTCACCGTTGCTCCGGGAAGCCCGAGGTCGGAGTTGATGCGCGTCTGAACCGTCGAGTCAGGGGCCCTCGCTGCTATCAGGTTCGTGCGGTGACCGTTAGCCGCAAGCCTGAAGTTTCCGCTCGTCGCGTTGATCACGAGTTCTTGTATCTCGCTTGTTGCACCGCCGTTAACAGCAGTGGTCACATGTCCAACCGCCCCCGCGAGAGTGATAACCGGCGTTCCGATGCCAACTCGTTGTTCGAAGCTGAAATTGAATTTGAGGTCATTGGTCGCCGGGTCGTAGATGACCTTTAGCGGAGTGCCGATACCAAGCGCGATGGTCAACTTGTTCAACAGGCTCTGGATGCCGGCGAAGTTGAAGTCCTTCACGTCGATGTGGCCGTCGCCGTTCGAGTCGGGCTTCAGCACGTCGCCGCTCTTGAACAGCGGATCAAGGATCTGGTGCTTGAAAGACTTCGCGAAGTCGATCGCGTCGCCGATCGTCACATTCGTGAACGGGATCGCGGTGTGGAGCAGCTGCTGGCTCGCCATCGAGCCGAAGAAGTCGGCGATCTGGCCGAGCATCCCAACGATCTCGCCGGCTCCGGCATTACTGAAGTTGTTGAACGGATTGGTGCCGTTCTTGACGTTGATGTTCACGGTCGGGCTATCGAAGATGGTGCCGCCACCCAAGGTCACATCAATGGTAACGCTGGCAAGGTCAGAGCCAGCGCCAGAAAGTTGAAGGCCTGGGCTGAGAGCAGCCGTGAAGGATGCGCTGAAAGTTGGGCTCGGCGAAACCGATGTGTCGACCGACTGAGGCACGAGGTCACCAAGTTGTACGTATCCATCGCTATTGCGGTCTCGTACGATCAAGTGCACACCACCGCCGATGGAGGCGGAACCTGAGAGGGTTGCCTCGAGCAATCCCATGTTGAAACTCACACCTGCAACCGAAAGTGTCGCTGCGGGATCGAATGCGGCATCGAACGTCGCGTCAGGCTTCAGGAAAGCGGTGCTCGGCGATGCCGCGTTCACGCCCAACGAGAAAGTGCCACCGAACTTCGCGTTAACAGTGAAGTTGGGTGTGCTTCCCAAAGTGATCCCGAGGCTCTCGGCCTGCGGGCCGAGGTCCAACGCGATCATCTTTGTGATCGTCGTCGTTGGAATGGTCGAGTCAACGAATACTTCCAGCGCTCCACCAGATGGGGCCCCGCGCCAACTGGTCGAGAAGGCATTGGAGAAATCGATGGCGTTGAATGGTGTTGGCAGAGTCAGGCCCTTCAGCGCGTTAACTATCTGGCCGAGCGTGATGCTCGAGCCGAGGATGGAGTTGATCGATGACTGTGCGCTGGTCTTCAATGCCGAAAGTGCATCGATGATCGCGCTCAGTTTCCCAAGCGTCGGCGCTGAATTGCGGTCCAACAGCGGAAGCGTGCTGGACAGTTGCTGAATGACCTGAGAAGCAGAGTCGATGAAAGTCGAGATGCCGCTGAATGCACCATTGACACTTGACTTCACGGTGGCTGGGCTTGCGAAAGTCACGTCGACGTGACCTGCCGAACCGCCGCTCTGGTTGATGTTGTTCGTTCCATCGGTGAGTGAACTTCCCGAAACCGTAAGCGGGACGGTTATGCCCGTTAGATCCAGGGTGTCGTCGGCCCCGGGTCCAACGACCGAATCGGTGCCCCAACCGTTCGAGAAAACGTAACGGTCGGCAGAACTTCCACCCTTCAGGGTGTCATTGCCTGGGCCGCCTTCGAGGCGAGTTTTTCCATTGAAGCCCGATGCGTCGAGGGTCCTGCCAGTTGAACCGGAAGCGGCAAGGTGGACCTGCTCGATGTTGTTGAGGGCGATGGTGAGACCCCCAACACCGGTCAAGGTCGCGCTTGAAGTTGAACCAGAAACAGTCAGGTCCGCATCGCGCGAGACGATGACGATGTCGTCGTCGCCTATCCCGTCGATAACAAGGTTCCCGAGATAAAGCGAGATGTCGCCGATGGTGAGTCTGTCTTTGCCGGTGCTTAGGGTCACGGTGACCGGGTCCGTCGGTGCCGCCAAAACCGTTGTAGTGGTCGCGTCGTTATAGGTCAAGATCATCTGCGTCCCGTCATAGGACAGGGTTGCGATGGTTGGCGTATGCGTTGAGTTCAGAGGCGGATCGGCAGCAACGTAATCGCTGAAGTGAGTCAGCTGGGCGCTGACGGTGTGGGTGGTCGCGTTAACACTCGTGGCCAGAGCCACGGGGCCGTGCAAAGGGTCGAGATAGTAGATAACCGGCGGTACTAGAGCCGAAGGGTTGTAAGAGATCGTTAGCGTCAGCGGAGCGTCGAAGTGAGTGACGTGAGCGAGTGTTGGGGCTTCGACTGCGGTGAGGCGGTAAACGTTCGAAACGGCATGCAGCCCGTCTACTAACGCTGTGACCCTCTGAACACCGATCTGGGTTGGGGTGTGGACCGACCCGCTTGAGAAGTCGATGCGAGCCGTTCCATCGTCGCTTCTAGCGACGCCTCCCGCTGCCGAAACCACTGAAGTGGTTGGCGCTTGGGGATATACCGAAAGGGAACGAACGAGTTGTGTGCCGCCGATGGTGGTAAGGAGTGCAACTGCTGACTCGTCGAGAGGGAGCCGAAGCGTTGTTGCGGAGGAACTACCGGGCTGAACTAGTGAAGTGATGAATGAATCTGGTACTGCGAACAATAGAAATTTGGTTCCGTCGGTCGGTGGTCCGCGAGAGGAAACCGATCCGTCAACCAGTTCGATGACCGGCAGTCCATTGAACGAAGCATCTGAGTTAACTGGGGCTGTTCCGTAGATCACATGACCATTGGACAAACGAGCGAAGTTCAGGTTCCAACCCGTCCCGAGCGCCGAAACGAGTTGCTGGACAGGGATGCGTTGCGGGGGTGGCGAGGGGTTGCTTGGCTGCCCCGGCAGCACTGGGGTTACCGGCGCATCCGAAAGGGTGATGGTGAGTACGGATCCTGGTCCCGGCTGGGGGGCCGAGCCAACTGCAGCAACAGTGGGTGAGCCCACCAGAACGGATACGGAGTGGGCTGGGATCTTCGACGGCTGTTTGAGTCCCTCGGCCGAGGCGATCATCACAGGGACATCGACTCCGCTCAAGGACCCACCGAAGGTGACGATGAACATGCCACCGGAAGCGGTGGTCACCATTGCATCGCCGCCTATGCCCGAAAGGGCTGCGTCGATAGCCTGCTCAAGAGCACTAGCAGTCGCCGCGTTGTAACCGCTCGAGTCGGGCACGAAAACGATGGGAGCTGTGGTCAGGACCTCCTGAGAAGCAATCACTCCATCGCCGTTCAGATCGATCGGGATGCTTATCGTGAAAGTACCGCCGGAGGCGCCGTTGATGGCGAGTGTCTGCTGGGTGTCGGCCCCCGTGAGCGAACCGCCGTCGGCTACCAGGGTTGGAAGATCCGTAGCGGCCAACCGGTCCAGGAAAGTGATGGTGTAAACGTCTGCATCGAGGTCGGCCTGTTTGTCGATCTGGACGTTGCCAGCGCCGATCGAAGCCAGACTCGACAGCGCTGACTGCAGGATGGTCGCGTCGGTGGCGACCGCCTGGATCGCTGCGGTCTTTTCTCCCTGCATCGACAGAGTGAAGGTCCCGCCCCCAGCCCGCACGATGAGCGCCTGAACTTCGTTCCTGTCTGCCGTCCCGTCGAAGAGCGTCACAACCGATACTGACTTTCCGCCCCGGTGGGTTTTTTCGACCTTCACCGCGGGAATATCTGCGGCCGTATCGGCGTCGACCGAGCGCAGACCGAAGGCGAGCGACTTCTTGTCGCCAGCGACCAATCGCTCGACGTCGGTGTAACCCAGGACGCTCCGATCTGCATCGAATGACCAATCCTGGGGCGCCAGCAGTGTGTCGGAGCCTGCGCCCCCAAGGAATCTGACCGGTACAGGAAGTTTGGCGCTACGTGCCACGATCTTGAGGGAATCGTCTCCGGGGGTTCCCGCTATGACGATCTCGGAGATCCCTGCCAGCCCTGTTGTAACTCCACCGAACGTGACGGCGTCGGCGGCGGAGAAATCTAGTGCACTGGGAAGGCCCGCATTCATCTGCAGGTTAAGCGGGGTGGGCGCGGAAGCCGGGGGTGCGGAAGCATCGAGCACCTGACCACCGTTCTGTGAAGTTGGTGTTACTGCGTTAAGGGTCCGTACTTCTCCCGGCTTCAATGACGGAGACATCACTCCGTCGATCGCGTGCTGCTCACCGAGATAGTGACCCAACTCATGAAGTACTACCGAACCAAGACTCATACGCTTCGGAGAAGTCGCTGCGTCATCTGTATAACTGACGTCCCAACCGAAACCGGCAGCGTTCGGGTCGATAGTGACAACGTTGGCGTCGGTGAAACCAAGTTGCTGATCTGGCAGATCGCTTATCACGAAGCTCACCGCATCGAAATTGGCGTCGGGGTGAACAACGCGCCATTGCGATTCTGCGTCGCCCACGACTCCTTGAAGATCGGCATCGCTAAGCGATCTGTCTGCAACGATGAGTCCGCCGTCTGCTCCGGTCGGGAGCGGATCGGTTGTTATGAGCGCATCAACATTGTCCGCCTGCGACTTACGGGGTTGGGGTTTGGTTCCGGCCGTGGTCAATTCCACAGCCTTCATGATCAAAGCAACAGCACCTGCGCGCGACAGAACCGCATCGAGAACGGAATTGACGAGGCTTACTTCTTCTGAAGTTGGCGTTGCCGTTACATCTTTCACGGCGCCCAATACAGATGCAGGAGGAAACGCGAACGTTGCGAAGAAGACGAGGGTGGTAGCGATGGCGAGGGCGCGTAGGGCAACACCGAAATTGCTCTGCGATCCCATGACCGCGATTGCGTCATCCGTCACGCGGACGCTTGAGTCGATAGACGACGAGTGATGCCGTAACCAACTACCGAACAACCTGAGGCCCCCCCGATCGAAATAGGGGCAAATTATTACCGTCCAGCCCAAGCCCGTGTCAAGCGAACAAAGCGCTGAAAGTGGTCGGGCGAAGTCCGGCCTAGGCGCTGATAAGCCTCAAGTTGACTCTCATGGTTAGTCAGTTTTACCTAGCCTGACCTGGGGAAATGACCACGGAGCACGGTTAAACGACTGGACACCCAACTGCCGCTAAGTTCTTTTTGACACAGCCGCTTTCGTGGACCTTTTCACGGTGCAGGAGTTGCCAGTCAAGGTCGGATCAGCCAGGGCGATAACGAGGATGTCGACCTTTTGGTCTTCGCATGTGTTGTTCGTGGCCCTGCCCCCAAAGGATCCGGCATAAACGATACCCGCAGAAGAATTGCCCGCGATAGTGTTGTGGTCGAAGATCGGTTTCGATGCATCACGAACCTGCATCGCGATCTTGTTATCCGAGATGAAATTGCCGCTTATCGAAGGTGACGACGTTGCAAGTGCCGCTATACCAGCACCAGTTCTCATGATGCGACTGTTGTGCAATTCGCCTCCTGCACTGCCGATATAGCAGATACCACAGTTAGCGCCCCCATCTATCGTGATGTTTTCAACGAAAGGCGCATCATCTCCGCTGATCACGACCGCAGACTCTGCGTTACCGATGAATTCATCATCGGAGATGTGCATCGTTCGACTGACGCCACCTGCAGAACCCGATGACGCGCCAAGTATCAATCCGATGCCACCAGAACTCGCATCCTTCGTTGCGCCTTCAAAGCGCGAACGTTCGATGTGGTACGAACCGCTTCGAAGAACCGCCAAAGAAGCTGCAGATGTTCCTTCATGTTTGAGCGTCAAGTCTTCGATGCCAAGGTTACCCACGCCCAGAAAGATCAACGCGGCCCCCGATGATGTCGAAATTATCCGCGTTACATCTTTACCGCCGCCAGTAAACGTTATGCCTTCGAAAACGATCAGCGGCGCGTCAACCCGGAACTCTCCCGCAGACAAGATCAGCCGCGATCCAGGCACGACACTTGCGATCGCTTGGCGTAGATCGTCTTTCGGACTGATATGTCTTTCTTCTGGCTTGTCGGCTGGGTTCCCGGTCAAAGCGGTTAGGAAGGCCGCCCGCAAACTGGTTGACACGGTTTCGGCCATCACGCCCTTTCCTCTAAGTTTTGTGAACTCTTGGGTCAGCTGAAGGCGCAGATGACCGGGTTCACACTTGGATTCGGATACAGCCTTGCGGAATCGAGCCAGGCCTTTGGCTACCGGTACCCGCGACGGCGGAGAATCCTGCTTGACGAAGTCATCGACTGACTTCCCAGCGAAACTGTCGACATACGTCTGAAGGGCTGCTCCGAAATCCTTGACTGCCCGCTCACAAGGATCGACAGGACCGGCGGCCTTGTCGCACGCCGTAGCCATCGAGAGGGCAACGAGAACCAGGACCGAGGCGATACGCATCTTCACCGGGGCGCTCGCAGGGGGTCATTCGGCCTCGATCTTGCGGACCGCCGTGTCGCTAAAAGCTTGAGCCTTGAAAGTGGGCTGTGTTCCAGCTTCTCGACCCTTCTCTTGTCTGGCCGATCAACCAACCGGTGCAGAAGGATAACCTCGCCCCGCGGCAGGGACCCGCTGGGTCCGCTGTTTGCAAGAAGAGTCTGGGCAACCTTGACACGACCGTGCTAAGGTATGCGGGTGCACTCACTCACCATCGCCGAAGCAGCCGAGACGACCGGATGGTCGTCGCGCATGCTGCGTTATATAGAAAGGACGGGGCTTATCCGTCCCAAGCGGTCCGAAAGCGGTTATCGGCTCTTCGGCCCCCAGGAGCTCCAACGGTTAAGAACGTTGCGTGAGCTGCTAGTACGCTTCAGCGTGGCACTGAATGAGATGGGATTCGCTCTTCGGCTGCGCAACGAACCTGACCTGAAAGACGCGGTCGATGCATGGTTCGCGGCTGAACCGATCAAGCCTCAGGAAGTCCCCGCCTCGGAATGGCTGCGGTGGGAGCAGGACAAACACCAAAAGTTCCTTGCGCATGCTGGGAACCGATGACGGGCAAGTCGCCCAGGAGCGGAGGAACCGATGAACGTCACTTCACTTGCAACAGCAACCGATTTCAAAGTCGCCGATCTTTCGCTGGCCGCATTCGGACGTAAAGAGATCGACCTGGCAGAACATGAGATGCCAGGCCTCATGGCCATGCGCCGCGAATACTCGGGCGCGCAGCCCCTTCGTCGTGCGCGCATAACAGGGTCGCTGCACATGACGATCCAAACTGCCGTCCTTATCGAAACCCTAGTCGCGCTTGGCGCCGAAGTGCGATGGGCTAGCTGCAACATCTTTTCAACCCAAGACCACGCGGCGGCCGCCGTAGCTGTTGGTCCCGAAGGCACCCCTGACGACCCCAAGGGTGTTCCCGTATATGCGTGGAAAGGCGAGACCCTCGAGGAATATTGGTGGTGCACCGAGCAGGTGCTCTGCTGGCCCGACGGCGGGGGGCCGAACATGATCCTCGACGACGGCGGCGACGCCACTTTGCTGGTTCACAAAGGCGTCGAGTTCGAGGCCGAAGGCAAGGTCCCCTCCCCCGACAGGGCCGACTCCGAAGAGTTCAGAGTCGTTCTCACTTTACTCGCCAGATCGCTCGTAGAAGACCCGAAGCGTTGGACAAACATCGCGCTCGGGATCAAAGGTGTAACTGAAGAAACTACGACCGGGGTTCACCGTCTTTACGAGATGCAGGAGTCGGGCAAGCTTCTCTTTCCTGCGATCAACGTCAACGACTCGGTCACAAAATCCAAGTTCGACAACATCTACGGCTGCCGGCATTCACTCATCGACGGCATCAACAGGGCGACCGACGTGATGATCGGCGGCAAGGTCGCTGTCGTCTTTGGTTTCGGCGACGTCGGTAAAGGCTGCGCCGAATCCCTGCAGGGACAAGGTGCGCGCGTCGTTGTGACCGAGATCGACCCGATCTGTGCCCTTCAAGCGGCCATGCAGGGGTACCAGGTGGCAACGCTCGAGGATGTCATCGACACCGCAGACATCTTCATCACCGCGACTGGCAATCGCAACATCATCACGGCCGAGCACATGGCGCGGATGAAACACCAAGCGATCGTGGGAAACATCGGACACTTCGACAACGAGATAGACATGGCAGGCCTCGCATCTTTCCCTGGAGTGGAACGCATCAACATCAAACCGCAGGTCGACAAGTGGGTATTCCCCGACGGTCACGCGATCATCGTGCTTTCAGAAGGCCGCTTGCTCAACCTTGGAAACGCAACGGGGCACCCGAGCTTCGTGATGTCCAGTTCGTTCACGAATCAGACCATCGCTCAAGTCGAACTGTTCACCAAGACCGACGACTACGAGAAGAAGGTATATGTCCTGCCGAAACACCTAGACGAGAAGGTGGCACGCCTTCACCTTGACGCCTTGGGAGCGAAACTCACGCAACTAACTCACGAGCAAGCCGCTTACCTGGGCATCCCCGTGGAAGGCCCTTACAAGCCGGATCACTACCGTTATTGATCTAGCGACGATTCAGGACTTGCGGCCCCAAGCCGTAACCACAACCGGAGTGATCGATCCCGACGCAGGGTCCATCATCTCTGCTTGGGCTTCGTCGATCTCCTCCTCAGTCAGCAATCCAGATCCAACCAGGCCGTGTCTGAACCGTTCCAGCGCCAACCAGTAGAAGCCGATCTGGCGGCTGCCTCCTTGCACGTATAGGTTGCGGCCCTCTGCCCCAAGATCGGTCAGTCCTATCTCAGCGAGGTCCGCCGGCAGGCGACGCCCGTAGTCTTTTTGATATCCGGCGGCTTCCATGAGCGTGAACACCGCCTCGTTGATCTTGAAGAATGTTTTCGAATCCCCTGTTGGGAAGTTGCCCGACAGCCAGTCGAAGTCCTCGATCACCATCCATCCGCCGGGCTTAAGGGCTGCATACAGTTTCCGTAAAGCGCTCAGTTTCTCCGGCAGGTGCTCGATGACCGCGCGACTGTGTATGAGGTCGAATCCCTCCCAAACGATCTGGTCTTTGGAGATGTCGTGGCGATGAACCTCAACGTTGGGCAGATCTAGCGCGTCGAGAAACCGCGTGTCGATATCGGTCGCAACGACGTGGCCAGTCGGGCCTGTGCGTTCGCTAAGCCACCCAGTCATCGAACCGCCTCCCCCACCGACCTCGAGACACCGCCAGCCATCTGCGACCCCCAAGGCATCCAAGACTCTGATACTGCCGGGATCCCAGATCTGCTCAAGGGTGGCTAAGCGATCGCGCTCTTTCTCCCAAGAATTGTCGAACACATAGGTCATGCTGCCCTCCTAACCGCAGATACTAGTGGTGACGCCCCCTGCGACGCGAAACCACCGCCGCCTGCAGCAAGTAGGTCGCAAACTCAAAAGGGCCGGCTTTCACCGGCCCCTGAGATCCTCTCTCGAATCGTTAGCTAATGGCTGAGTCGTTCGCAAGTTTCGCCGGCTGAACGATGAGAGTCCTGTTACCTATGAACCCTGCTGAGGTTGAGCCATCCGTATTGGTTCCCGTGAAGTCAGCTCGGACCTCGACCGTGTGGATGCCGCTGCCGAGATTTAGGGCGAGCCAGTTGAACGCGTTAGCGTCTTTGGTCTTCAAGTAATTCTCCTGCTGATCGGTGCCGTCCTTTGGATCTTCGGTATCAGTGATGGTGATCCGGTTTTCACGGTTACAGAAAGTCACTTTGTCGTCGTCGCTGCCAACATCGTGCGTACCTTTGGTGCCGATGTCTGAGATCGGCACGATGTAACCGCCGCCGGTGTCGTTACCGTCTATGACTACCCAAACCCTGATCTGCCCCTCTGAGCTTCCGCTGGACACGGCCCCTTGATTCGTCGTCCCCGGAACCAAGACATCCGTGATGATCGAGCACTCTAGTGTTACGTCGAGGATCAGGTCTTGCGGACTAGACGTCCGAAGTGTGCCCTTCAATATCGTGTTAGCCGAGGTCCCAATGCCAGCTGTCGTAACCGCCGGGATCTGCTGAAGCTTGCGACCCGATGCGACGACTTTGTCGGCGGGTTGATGCGTTGCACCAGCCAACTGCACGCCGCCGGAGAAGCTGCCAACGGCCAAAACCACCAAAAGCGAGATCCCCACCGTGAGAGAGGACCACCGCCGAACGCCGCCCACTGTGTTCATCCATACCTCCTTGGTTGCGACACTGCAAACGCGAACTCTACCGTTTTCGCGCGATATCCAACACCCTCATCCCGCACTTTCCAAATCTCTAGGCAACACAGGCCAACTTCCGAGTCAACCAGCAGTGCGAGTCTTCGGAAAATACTTACTCGGGCTTGATGTTCTGGTTCAGTCTGAACAGGTTGATCGGGTCGTACTTCTTTTTCAGTTCGACCAGCCTTTCGTATTTGGCGCCGAAGCTTTCTTTCACTCGATCCAAGCCCTCGTCTCCGATGAAGTTCAGATAGACCCCACGCATCGCCGGGCGGATCTGCTCGAAGAAGGCTCTCGACCACGCGATCTGTTTGTCGTTCTCAGCTGAATCTTCCCAGATGTTGTCGATCGAGAAGTTGAATACAGCGGTGCGGTTGGAGTAGGCGGTGGCATCTTCTGCGACCTCTGCGATCGCTCCGCCGAGAGCCAGTACGTTCAACTGACACAAGGGCGATGATGCGGTGGGGGCCAGCTCTGCGATCTTGTCGATGACCTCGTCGCTCACGACATCGAGCAGACCGGACTTCCAGTAGTTCTGGTGACCCCACTTAGACGCTTCATCCTGGAATTGCTGGGCAAAAGTGTAAGGAACGGTCATCCCGAATGCAGCAAGCGGACCGTCAACGGCAATCGCGAATTCCGTCAAGGGCTCACCCTCGGACTCGGGACCTATGCAGCCGGCGAAGATGGCCCACACCATCTTTCCGTGCAGCTCCTCCGGCATCATTGGATCGACCGGGACCGTGTAGAAGAGCGCTGCGCTTACGACGCCCTCAGGGGCACTTGGAGCCGCATCACGGTAAGCCTTGAGAACCTCTTTCCCCTTATCAGCGTCGTACATGGCTACTCGGAGATAGACATCTGTAACTGGGTGCAGCTTGAACTCGAACCTCGTGACGATGCCGAAGTTTCCACCTCCGCCTCTGAGTCCCCATAAAAGCTCAGCGTTATCGTTCTCGCTTACCTCTACGATTTCACCGGAACTGGTCACGACCTCGGCGCCGATCAGGTTGTCGCAGCTGAGGCCATGCTTGCGCGACAGGTAGCCGATCCCTCCATTGAGAGTGAGGCCTGCGATGCCGGTCGTCGACACGAACCCTCCGGGAGTGGCAAGCCCATGTTCCTGGGTTGCTGCATCGAACTGCGCCCAAGTAGTGCCCCCTCCAGCTTTGGCGATGCGGGACTGAGGATCGACATCGACGCTATTCATCTGCGAAAGATCGATCAGTACGCCGCCCTCCACCGCAGAAAATCCGGGGATGCTGTGGCCCCCTCCTTTAACTGCAACAAGCAGCCCGTTGTCGCGACAGAAATTGACTGCCGAAACCACATCGTCGGTCGTGCGGCATCGAAGAATGACCGCCGGACGCCGTTCGGAAAACATCCCGTTGTAAACATGACGAGCCTCATCGAAGCCCTGATCACTTTGGCGCAAGATATCGCCGCCGAAGTCGATCCGCAGTTTCTCGATCGCTGTGCTATCTATGGAGCCGGTGGTCAAAGTAGCTTCAGTCATTCACTTTCTCCTCTCATCTGAACGGACAAGATCGGGTGCCATTTTGGTTAACCAGAAGTCGTCAGCGCAAGTTCTGGCAATCGAGTCGCCTAGATAGCAGTTTCTCAGGCTTGCCCGTCGGATTCGCGTCGAGATCGGCCAAATCCGCCTGCGGGTTGGTGAGCGAGCCAGATGAGCCTGTGGATCGGGGCGGGCCCGACGCCCGAGTTAGGGGCGAAGGGCCACTTTAAGAAGCGGCTCTTCGATGACTTCCGCCCAAAGTCGATAGCCCTGCGGCCCCGGATGGAAGGTGTCGGCTGAGTAGTAGCGCTTAGGGTCACGGGCGAAGCGGTCCCCGAGCCCCGCTGGCAAGTCGATGATCGGTACGCCGCGTGATCTCGCTACCTTGCGGATCGTTTCGTTTATGCGATTGACGCGCCAGTGGATGATCTGCGCCAATGGAGTTTGGAAGATCGGTGAGTCGAATGGGGGGCCTAGGCAGATGACGACCTTGGTATCGGCATCGCTGAGCGCTCCGACCGCATGAGCGAGCAGATCTGCGACCCGCTTCATAGACGTCAGATGTGTTACGTCGTTTCCGCCTAGACCGATCAGCACGAGATCGGGGTTGAACGCGTTGGCCCTTGGCACGAACTCAGCGAGGTCTTGCATCCTGGCCCCCGAGCGAGCAACGACATCGAGCCTTACCCTTAGTTTCTTTCCTAGATCATCGGCGATGATCCACGGATACGTCTCGTTGGGATGCTGAGTGCCGACTCCAACAGCAGTGCTGTCGCCGATGACGACGAGATGCATCGGCGGGGCCCCCTGGTCCCCGAACTCCGCCCCAGCGAAAGCGCCCGGTTCTTCAAGACGTGACACGCGCGTGCGGGCCAGCATGACCTCAGCCCCGATCACCAAGGCCAACAGAACGAAACCTCCCGCAACAAATTTCGTGAAACTAATGAGGAAACGGACAGGCCCCTTCACGATCGGATTCGCCTTCATCGTTGCAACATACCCTTCAGAGGTTGAACTGAACGTTCACGCGATCGCGCTCAGGACCTGAGGAACTTACTATGCTGCTGAAGCAGCGGGAGCCGCTATCTTGCGGACCATCGCCAGGGGGATCAGCATCAAGACTGCCCCCAACAATCCAAGGCCGCCGAAACCGATCCCTGCAAGGATCAAGCTGGCGAAAACACTCGCGAGGACACTCATCGAACCAGTCACGAAATCGGCGAGGCCTTGGATCTTAGGCCGTGAAGACTGCGGCACGGCGTCGATCAAGAGCGCACTACCACCAACGATGTTCAGGTTCCACCCGCATCCGATCGTGAACAGCGCCGCGATGAGGGCTGCGTTGCTCAACGGAAACAGCGCCGCAGTTGCCCCACCGATCAGAACCAATGTCTGGCCGGCACCCATTGCCCTGCGGCGGCCAAACCGGTCGACAACGATGCCAACCAGCGGCGACAGACCGAACATCCCAACGAAGTGCGATGAAAGGACGATCCCTACAAAAGTCAACGCACCGTGATGAGAAACGATGTGGACGGCGCTGATCGACATCACCAGCACCATCACGAATTGGACCAAACCCATCGCGAGAAGACACACCTTCACCTGACCACTGTCTAGCATCTGACCCCAGGTCATCGAGCTTGTAGTTGTGACCTCTGAGTCACCCGCGATCGCAAGGGCTCTGGATACGTGCAAGGGATCGGGCTTCAGCCACAACCAGATAATGCCGCTCGCGATCAGCATCCCCGCGGCCCCTACCCACAACGCCCCCGTCTGATCGCCGAGTCCTAATTTCATCCCCGCATGATTAAGCGGAGCCAGCAAGTTCGGGCCAACCAAAGCGCCAACAACAAGAGCCCAGGTGACCCGGCCGATCGCCTTTCCTCTGGCGCTCGGCTCCACCAGATCTGCGGCCGCGTATCTACTCATGAAGCTCGTGCTGTAGGCGGCGCCTATGAGGAACATCCCGATCAACAACAGCGCAACCGACCGAGATCCAACGGCCAGAGCACACGACACCGATCCGGCAGCGCCCAGCAGGTAACCGATAGATAACCCAGGCCGTCGTCCAAGATGAGACATGAACCTAGAAAGTGGTATCGGCGTGCTCGCTATGCCCAAAGAGAAGAATGCTAAAGGCAAGCTTGCCAGCGACTTGGACAACATCTCACGCCCAAGAACACCGCCGATGGTCAGCGATGCAAATGCTCCGATGCTCGATGCCGCAGCGGCGAACGAAAGGGTTCGGATCGTCCGCCGACGCAAACTGACGATGTCGAACGAAGACGCGCTTATCTCATCCATCCAAACCCGCCCGCTGGATCGTCGAGGCCGCCCGGATAGGCGCGCTTGCAAGGGGCGCGAAGATACTTGCAAGCACGAAGACGGTCGAGGGGCTCGACTGCTGCGGCGAAGGCTCGACAAGAACCGTTGACCTAAAGGGCATCTCCGATCCGATCGCGGTGTGCTCTGTCGAATGGCGCTCTGCGGACTATTTAGTCCGCAGAGCTTTTCATGCCAACCCCGTCTGCCTTAGTCGGCGATAACCTTACGAAGGCTGATAGCGCCTACACGGCTCGTTGCGCAAGCTCGGACAAGCAGGCAGAGGTGTAGGTGCCCGCAGGCCCGGAACCACAGGCAGCACGAGGCGCGATGGTTCAGTCGGAGAGTAGCCGATGTAGACATCCGCAGTCCCAACCGGCACGGTGTGGCCGAACGACCATACGGGCTGCGCACCGTTTGGCGCTGCGATGGTCACTCGGATACGCGACCCAGCGCGGTACACGTGGGCCTCGTGATAGAGCGGGATCGCGACGTTGACGAAAGTGTCCGCCGGCATCAGCTCGACATCCGACTCCAACATGCTCGGGATCGGATCCAACAAAGTGCTCGGCTGTTTGAACAGGTTGTTGGAATCAGTCGAGAGCTTGCGTTCGCTCGCGCGCATATATCCGTTCTGAACGAATGTCTCGTTGCCGTCAGGACGGACCTCGCTGATGGTTGCCTGAAGATCAACGTCGGTGGCCGATGACTTCACCTGAACGTATACAGCGCCAGCACCGATGACGGTTGTGTCCGAAGTCAAGGGCGCCGTGACGTACGACACAGAGGTGCCCGCGGGATTCTGCTTCCAGTTCCATTGCCACTGGGAAGCGTTGCCCCAAAGACCGCCGCCCCCCGTGTTGCCTTTGTGCTCGTTATCGGTTCCGTAATCCGTGAGCGGCAGGGCATTGGCATCCGAGGTGTAGTGATCATTGCCAGCGTTCGCTGGAGGCGAGTCGGAAAGCGCGCCATCCGGTGCGAAGTACCATGCTTGCGCCTGCGTACCGGGGACCGGATACGAAGAGAACCATTTCTGGTACCCAGGATAAGGATCCCCAGGGGTCGCATTTGCTGTTGGAGAAATTCCGGCCCCATTGTCGAACAGCACCCGTACCGCGGGTTGCTTCTCGAATGCCTTGAGCGCCAAGTCGTAGGTGGGCAGCGCCTGGATAGGATCAACCGGCAGTGTCACGATGTCGTTCTGGGGAAGCCCCATGGCCGCCTGATAGATGACCGGAGCTGCAGCGCGAGTGATCGCCTGGTTCACGATCGGCGCTTGGTGCGCAACGTACAACTCGAGGAAGTCGTACCAGCGATTGTACGTTTCCGGATCGAGTGAATCGATGTGAGGGCCGTTGGTGAATGTGAACCACTTCTTGTCCGTACCCGTGAAATGCGATACGAGAGCCGGACAGTGCCCACCTGTTTGCTCATCTTCGAACTGGCACGCCATGAATACAGGCACGTTGATCTTGTTGACGAAAGTGATGGGGTCCAACGGATCGGCAACGGCAGCGTTGTAGTGAGAGTTGGCCGCGATCTTGTTGCTCAGGTTCGCTGCCTCACCGTGTAGAGATTGGTTGGCAAGGCATGTGGTGTCACCATTAGCGATCTGTACGTTCGCCCAGGGCTGCCCATCGGGCGCTGGTCGCGCCTCGTTCTGGCGCTCATTCGACCAGGCGACCGCGAAGCCGTCGTTCAAGACTCCACCGGGGTAAAGCGTCGTCGCTGTTGTATCGATCACTGAAAGCGGCGAGATCGCTGAGAGGTGCGGGGGTTGTAGCTGGGCAGTGAATAGTTGGCTGATCCCACCGTAGGAGATGCCCATCATGCCGACTTTATGACCAAGGACCCACGGTTGGTTGGCGATCGTCTCGACAACGTCATATCCGTCGAGGTTCTGCAGCTTCTCGAAGAAGTCGTACGCGCCGCTCGAGCAGCCGGTGCCGCGCATGTTCACGTCAACCACGGCGAAGCCCATCAGGTTCGCCAGCACGGCGATGCCGCTGACCGGCCCTGAGGGACGGGCATACCCGTATCCGGAGTACTCGATCAAGGTGGGATAAGGAGGAAGGTAGTCGGGCCCATTCGGAAGCTTGGTTCCTGGTGGCAGGCCGGGCTCGCCCGCGGGGCTTGTCGGCGGGTGAATTGTGTACGCGAGCTTCGTGCCATCGCGCGTTGTCAGGTAGCCGTACCCGTTGTCGGTGATCGGGATCGATTGGTTGTAGATGCTCGGGTCCCATGGCGCCGCTTCATCGCTATGAACCGTTATGGCGTCGGACTCGGAACCGTCGGAGTTGAGGCGAACGTGATACCCGTCGCCAGGAGTAACGTTGCGAAACAGAACACCCCCACCAGGCGAGATTGCAGTCGGCGCGGTGGCGGTCTGCGTGGCGATCGGATCTCCTTGGGGCGCGATGAGCGACATCTGCGCGCCGGCCGCTGCACCCGTGACGTAAACCTGCTCCACACTGCCAACTGCGCTGAAACTCGCCGTTGCGTGCGCTCCCGTCATAAAAAGGGTGGCAAGCATGGTGGTCAATACGATTCCACCTGCTCGCGCCTTGTATCCCAACGAAAAGCCTTTCCTCACCTGCTTAGCATTCAACATGCCGTCTCCACCTTCCCTTGTCCCTGGCTGATCCGTTCAACAGATACGTCAAATCGGGCAACTCCGACTCTCCCTTGGTCGGACCAGCCACGTACGGCCGGCGGTTGCTCCCTACCTATTCGCCCTGAAAACCCAGAATCCTGCTTGGTCCCCTCGATTTCTAGCCAGCGAAGGCCAAGGTCCCTCTCATCAAAGGATGCGAAGACCTCCAGTGACTTTCGAGCAGGTCGCTCTCGCACCCTCGGTATTGGCGGTGAGCCCTCAAGACTAAGAGAATCCGTCCATGAGCGCCGCCAGCTTCGTGATCGCCCGAAACCCTCAAGAAGACAGCAAGCTGCCCTACCTTCTGAGGCTGCCGATCGATGGCGGCCTTGTGCTCAAGGCACGGGACACCTGGCCCCGCTCGTCCCGAATCTATTGCCATCTGTTCGAGGAGGCCTGGCCAGAAGATGTCGAAGTCGTTGAGGAAACTCAGATATCGATCTGCAAGAGAAGAGGGCCTGCGATTGACCTTGTGCTGGCACGGCCTCAACTTTCTCGTTCGCAATTCGTTTTTACCGAGGTAAGGGGACGGCCCGCGATCTTCTGGCAAACGCAAAAGGCCGCAAGATCCGCGAACCCCGGCGCGAGGGTGCCGCGTGGGCGCGCGGCGGCTGAAGGATTCTCGATCGCCGTAGATACAAGGGAGCGTTACGGCTTCCGCTTCCCAGGAAGAGAAGTCGTTACGGAGAAGCAGGCGTTGTCAGCTGGTGACTACGGAGTGCGCGTTGATGGCAGATTGATCGCTGTCGTCGAACGCAAGACGACAGAGAATCTGACCTCTTCTCTTTCGGACGGAACGTTGTCATTCCAGATGCAGAAGTTGGCGGAGATTCCACTCGCGGCGATCGTTGTCGAGGGTAAGTATTCGGATCTGTTCAAACTCCAACATGTCAATGCGGGATGGATCATGGATGTTTTGTCACGACTGCAGGTTCGCTACCCTGAAGTGGCAGTCATCTTCGCCGATTCGCGCAAGTTTGCCGAGGAGTGGACCTATCGATTTCTTGCGTCTGCTATTTCGGATGTCGACTCTGAAGGTCAAAATTAGTGGACCGAGCCGCGCTTTCGCGCAAGCGAAAGAAAATCCTGGAGCGGAACGACTTCCGGCGCGAGCGGATGTGTGACAACATGCCGAGAGATATCGTTGGAATCATCTGACATCTGAGTTAGCAGGAGGGGGCCGAATGAAACGATCAGAACCATGGCGGATCGCTATCGCGGCTCTCCTGATTTCCTCGGGTGTTCTGTTCTTGATCGGGACCCGACTGGAGCGCTCTTCGGAAACGGCCGGTCATACAGTGTCTGACGTATCCAGCACAGAGGCTGGCGAAAGCGCCGAGCATCGCGCGGCGGAGGGAGTCGGTACGGATTCAAACGGAGAGTCTCTTCTCGGCCTGAACCCAGATTCAACTCCCGCGGTTGCCGCGGCCGTCTTCGGCTCGCTCTTGCTCGCACTAGCCATTTTCTTCTGGAGGTCCAGGGCAGTCATCGCGGCGGTTGGCCTTCTCGGACTAGTGTTTGCCGGATTGGATCTGCGCGAGGTATTTCATCAAGTGGACATCTCGCATCTCGGTCTCGTCATGATCGCGGCGATATTGACCGTCATGCATCTCGGTGTCTCAGGCTTCGCGGCTTTCGGCTTCAGAGCAAAGCCGCGAACCTCGTAAGGCAATCGACTCGGTTCCTCTGCCCGCCCCTCCCGACGCGCATTTCATCAATGCGAATCTGCTTCTCGTAGCATTGACTGGTGTTTACATCTAGTCGGACTCATTGGATTCAATGCGATCCGGACCGAGGAACCATGACATGACCAGCGATGCCAAATGGCAAACAGAGCGGCCGGTCATAGATTGGTTGCTCGACTCTGACCCTTCAACGGCGCTGTTCATTGACGAATGCGCGACCCTCAGCGTGCCGGTCCAGCACGAACTGCTGATCGCGGTGGACGAGCAGCGGGTGATGGTTCCCGCCGGTCCCGCCGCCAAGAAGGTAAGGGCGGTGCCACTCGACTCGCCGACGTTCATCTTCGCGACGACGAACCCCGAGGACTTGCTGCCCGCGCTGCGGACGCGGATGCGCGTCGAGTGCCACTTCGACTATTACGACCTCCCGAGCCTGACGCTGATCGTGCG
>JBHELT010000005.1:0-12615 GCA_046262935.1 Actinomycetota bacterium
GATCGACTGCGAATGCATGGGTCATCCCCGGTCGTTACCGGAACTCTCTTTAATAAGGGGAACGAATGGATGGATTTATACGCCAGCGCATGCAACGGCCGGCCTTCGGCCGCCGCTGATGCTCAAAACAGTTATGCGGACTGAATGGAAAAGTGACCGGGCCTGGCCCAAAGACTAGAGAATCCTTCGAGTACGGTGCCGCCCGTCAGTTAAGAAGGGCCTTGGTGTTGGCAGCGCTTATTGCAAATGTGGTCGGCGGATCATTCGTGCTTTCCATCGGCACTTTGACCGTTGACAACGTTCGCGTTGACCCAGGCGGAACTGGAAGGTGACCTCGAAGGGCTCATTCGAGACTGGGAACGCGGAGCCGCCTCGCTGGCATCCGGAGAAGAGCAATACCAGGACGACTATCTAAACCGACATGGATGGACGAAAGGTCTCGAGGAAGTACTCGATCGTCTCGGCAGACGCTCGGGGCGGTACGTGGGAGAGTGGACGTCGCGGGCACGCTCTTGTCCGAGAACACCACATCCCGACCCAGGAGTGTATTTGGGGCGACGCGAACGCCAGCAAGCGGGGGTACTAGCGAGAACATGATTGGTGGTACTACCATCGACCCAAGGTGGTGGACGGTTCTGGAGAACTTTCTAAGTGGGCTGTTTAACATGGCGCTGCAACGGACCAGTCGCTACAGTCGTGGCCGCTGACGGCCCAAACTGTTAAACGGATCCGGATGTCCTAGGTCCTCCGTAGAATCAGAATATGAGGGTTCGCTATTACATAGACCGAGAATCCGAGAAGCCGCATATTCATCGACATGGCGTGTCGGAGTTGGAGGTGGAGCAAGTACTGCGTGCACCCCTCGAAGATGGCAAAAGCCATGACGATTCAAGGGCGGCGATTGGCAGGACTGATGCAGGCAGGTTCTTAAGGATCATTTATCTCCCGGACCCGCTTCCAGATTCCGTGTTCGTCGTCACCGCATATGAGCTTGGACCCAAGGCCTTGAAAGCGTTGCGGCGTAGAATGAGGAAACGATGAAGGCCAACAATTTCCCGCCGGGCTGGGACGAGGATCGTGTGCAGAAACTGCTAGAGCACTACGACGAGCAATCCGATGAGGAGTTCGTTGCAGAAGACGAGGCTCGGTTGGCCGAAGGACACACCGTGATGGAGGTCCCGTCCGAACTCGTGCCCACCATTCGAGAGCTGATCGCCAAGCGAAAGGCCGTTTAACACGCAAATGCAACCGACCACTCGCTACGCTCGTGGAGGATGATTAGCCAAGCCGTTAGGCGGACAAGGATGAGCAAAGAATCAAATACTCTGACTCCGACGGGTGAAGTTGAATCACTCCGACAGTTCGCTCGTGGCTGGAGCTCGGCTCCTCGTAGTAAGAGAAGGGGCTTGATTATTCTCTTCTTTGCCGGCCCAGCCATCACTCTTCTCATTGGATTGGTTGGTCTGTTGATACAGGCGGGAGAATTTTGGTACCGAGTTATCGTGCGCTAAGCCGCCTAACACGGGTTTGCAGCAGACCATCCGCTCCGCTACTGGCTGCTAAACTCTGATCCGTCATACGGAGCGATGAGGTGGAGAACTTCAACCGATACGAGACCCGGTTACTTGCTAAGGTTGCCAGCGGTCGTGGCCCTAAGAGGTGGCCCATCGTACTCATGGTCCTGTCAGCAGTTTCTGCATGCGGCGCCGCCTTCGCGCTTGCTTTCATCCACGCCCCTTCGGGCAAGGCAGTCGATTGGGAACGGGTAAGCTGGGCCTTGCTGGACCGGCCTTTCCGTACTCCTTATACGGACCTAGGATTAGAAGCCCCATGACGTACGACGAAAACGAAGTAGCTAACGTCGTTCTAGCGCTGCTGTACCTCAACAGCTTTAAGGAGCACGAGATAACTCGTGCATGGAAAGGATTTGATTGGGACGCAATGAATCTCCTGCATGAACGAGGCCTTATTGCGGATCCTAAGTCCAAGGCGAAGTCCGTCGCCCTGACCGAGGAAGGTGTTCGCATGGCGAAAGAACTCTTCGACAAGCACTTTGGCCTACAGAATCTGACGGACAATGAATCCACGCACGACACGCATCGGCCGCCGAGCACGGCGTTGCAACAGACCACTCGCTTCGCTCCTGGCTGCTGAAACCGAAAATCCGTTGTGCGGACCGATACGCTGGTATGTGCCAGACGGAGTTCAAGAATGAGTGAACTGGACAGGAAGTTCGATGCGGTCCTTGAGAAGAGTCCTACCAAAGGGGGATGGACCTACGTAGTCATGGCCGAATCCGCCAAGGTGTTCGAGACCCGGGGCTTGGTGAAGGTCCGAGGAACGGTTGATGGAGTCGAGTTTCGAAGGTCCTTCATGGCCCTCGGAGACGGAAGGCACAAGTTGCCCATCAAGGCTGACGTGCGCGCCAAGATTGGGAAAGGCGAGGGAGACACAGTTTCCATACACCTCCTGGAGCGGCTCGACTCTTGAACACTCAGCCGCGCAACTTGCGTGTGCAACTGACCACTCGCTTTGCTCGTCGCGGCTGAGCGGCAAACCGTTATACGCACATACAAATCAAGACGATGAGAAGCCTGTTTAACTGGCGCCTGGAACGGACGGTGTCTGGCCTTCGGCGAGCCGCTCGCCGCTCACGCGCCTATCCCTTCTACCGACCCTGGTGGCATGGCAAAATGAGGGAACAATGAGCGATCTGGAAGAGATTGAAGGCGAGATTCAGTCCCTCTCCAAAGAGGAACTGGCAGAGTTCCGCGCGCGGTTCGCCGAATACGACTGGAACGAATGGGATCGCCGGCTTTGCAGCAGACCACTCGCTTCGCTCGTGGCTGCAATGCGCCCGGCATAGCGGGCAGAGGAGGGGCGACATGATTAGTGTTTTGCAAGTGGCCAACGTTGTTGCAGTCGTTGGGGTCGCGATTATTCTCGGCCGGTTGTATTTTCGGACTCGGAATGTTGGTTACATTGTTATCGCCCTTACCTTTGTCCTGCGGCCGCTGCTATCGTCGGCTGAAACTCATTGGGTGATGAATCGAATCCGTAACTCTTCCTCAACCGTCTATCAGAGAATGACGCTTGGTCAATTCGTGTCCGCCCTCGGTTACGCATGGAGGTTGATCCAAGCCACGCTCTTTCTGATCGGCTTCCTTCTGCTGGGTCGGTCAACCACTAGTCGTGAACCGCATGACTCGCCGTTGCACCCGACCGCAGGCGGCTAGGACACTCCACCTTTTGGTGGCCGCTGGAGGCCCAAGCCTTTATACCTACACGCCCAGCCCATGTTCTTGCCCGCGGGTCTATCTAAGTGCATCAGTGAGTCATGATGGGACAGCATTAGAGAGCATCCGGAATCTCTTCCCTGGCTAAGGGCCAGGAGGGGAACGTGATCGGCGAATTCGTGCCCACAGGAGAGACATGAACGCGCGGGGGTTAGACATGAGACAGTGATCGGAGTGTACACGTCGGCCTTTCTTGATTGCATTCGACTCGTGGTGGACGGCGACGTTGTCAAGGTTTCTCGGCTGCTCCGCGGTACCCCGTCGCTGGCCAAGATGACCTTGCCCGGCATCGCGGCGAGGCCACGGTTACCACCCCTTTTTTTTGACGAAATCTGTCACTACATGTATGGGGGCGACACGGCACTGCACATTGCTGCTGCCGCATTCTCGCGTCCGATGGCGGAACTCTTTGTGTCACATGGTGCCGATTGTCGAGCGAAGAAT
The DNA here is from genome assembly GCA_046262935.1 of Actinomycetota bacterium. Taxonomy (GTDB): domain Bacteria; phylum Actinomycetota; class CADDZG01; order JAHWKV01; family JAHWKV01; genus JBHELT01. The sequence continues at coordinate 3,741 of JBHELT010000005.1, forward strand.
CGACGCGGTGGAGAGCCCCTGCATTACGCCTCTGACGCGAATCTGTCGAAGCCGCAAGCGCAAGCGGAGGTGGTCGAATACCTGACCTCGATCGGCGCCGACCCCAATGCAGTAGACAACTCGGGTGTGGCGCCTCTGCACCGAGCCGTACGAACTCGATCGCTGACGGCTGTCCGTGCGCTCCTGGACGGAGGCGCAGAACCGCGGCAACCGAACAAGTCCGGCTCTACACCGTTGCATCTTGCCGTCCAGACCACTGGAAGGGGAGGCAGCGGTTCGGACGAGGCACGTAGGCAGCAGGTGAGGATCATCGCGCTGTTGATGGAGCGTGGCGCCAGACCGGCTGATAGGGATGCAAAGGGCAAATCAGTAGAACAGGCAGCGTCAAAGTGGATTCGATCATTGCTGAGCGAGGGGATCATGACCGCGATCGGCGGCTCAACGTCAGATACGTTAATTCGAGAAGCAGAGGACATCGAGCCATGACTATTTCAGCGAACGATCCCCTGGTTCATGAGGGGGTAGTAAAGGCACCACCCCCTTTAGTGTGGGCAGGGTTTACCACGAAGGATGGTCAGGAATCCTGGATGGTGGCGCACTCCGAGATCGAGTTGAAGGTAGGGGGTCGTATGCGAACACACTACGACCCGTCCGGTACTCTCGGGGATCCCGGAACCATTGAGAATCAGATCATTTGCTTCGACCCGGGTCGAATGGTGTCCTTTCGTGTAACGAGTCCCCCCGAAAAGTTTCCGTTCTCAAACGCTATCAAGGACCTGTGGACAGTGATCTACTTCGAACCGCACGGGTCGGACTCAACGTTCGTCCGAGTTGTTACCCTGGGCTTTAACGAGACTGAAGAGTCGCGCGAGATGCGGGAATTCTTCGATCGGGGAAATGCCCTTACTCTCCGATCGCTTCAGAATCATTTCGAAAAGGCCAACTCTTGAATGGCATGCAAAGGGTCATTCCCGCATTACGAGTTCAGTCCTACGAGGTCAGCAAGGCCTTCTATGGGAAGCTCGGCTTCGAGGAGAAATGGAAACATCAATTTGAACCGAACCTGCCAGTCTTCGCGTCCGTAGCGCGGGGCGATATGGAGTTGTTCCTCACTGAACACACTGAGGACTGTCAGTTCGGTGGCCTGGTCCATTTCTACGTTTCGGATGTTGACACGTGCTACAACCAGTTTAGGGAGGAAGGTGTTCCGATAGATCATCCGCCGAGCAACTCGCTAGGACCTGACGTCCGCGACATGGTCGTAGTGGATCCCGACGGAAATCGTTTGAGTTTCATAACCCGTTTGTCCGGTAGCGGACCATGACTGGTGACGACGAGTCGCCGGGAACGGTTCTCGTGTGGCGAGAAGGTGATGGGCATTGCACGGCGCGCCGGCGCGATCATCGGCGATGGTTGGGTGCGCTGGAGAAACTATCCCAAGAATGGCATTCGCCGCGAACTATCGTTGCGGTGCGAGAGATGATCAAGTCCAATCGCAACCCAGGCCAGCGGCTGCAACGCCGGAAGCTTGTTAGTGCCTCATCTCGGACCGGTGCATGAGCATCTCCGGCTTCGATCTGAAGGCGCTCTACGATGCTCTCGACTCGGAGCGTAGCGCACGCTCGTTGAGCTGGACCGCGCTCACCCGTGAGATCAATGACTTGTTCAAGGACGTACCGTGTCACCCAATCGCAACCTCCACTATCACGGGCATGAAAGACAAGAGAGAGGTGGTTGGAAACGGCGCACTGCAGATGTTGGTCTGGCTCGACCGAACCCCGGAAAGTTTTATTCCCGGAGATCACATCTTAGGGAAGGGTTCAAGGCTCCCACGGCTGAGTTCCGATCGCATCCTGCGATTCGATACCCGTGCGATCTTTCGGGCGATGGACGACATTCGTGCAGAACGCGGATTGTCATGGCGCCAAGTAGCCGATGAGGTTGGTGGGATGAACGCCGAGCAGCTGAAGCGTTTCGGCAAGGGCTCTGGCATCGGAATCGTTGGAGCCGCGAGGATCGCTCAGTGGCTGGGACGTCCCGTAGCTACGTTCGCGGCGCCATCCTCAAAGTGAAGGGCATCGCTGCCGATCGCTACCGGATACGTTGGTAGGGATGAGCCTAGGAGTCTGGATCAGTCGCGCATCCCGATAGTATCGATCTGTTGAATGAGTAAAGGACGATCATGGACAAGAAGTTAACGAAGGCAGATGAGTCCCCCTCTAAATTGATCGACGCCAGGATCAATGAGTTGGATGACTGGCGAGGCGCGATGCTTGGGCAGATCCGTACTTTGATCAAGCAAGCGGATCCCGAGGTTATCGAGGAGTGGAAGTGGAGAGGGGTTCCGGTGTGGGCCCACGACGGGATCATCTGCACCGGCGAAACCTACAAGGATGTGGTGAAGATGACCTTCGCCAAGGGTGCGACACTCAAGGATCCTGCTGGGCTGTTCAACTCAAGCCTTGAGGGAAACACCAGACGTGCCATCGATGTCCACGAGGGAGAAAGGCTAAACGAGAAGGCGCTGAAGGCTCTCGTTCGCGCGGCTGTGGCCCTGAATGCATCCAAGAAGAAGAACTGATCAAGGTGCGAGGAGTAACGATTGGAAAAGGTGACTGGTATTGGCGGAATCTTTTTTAAAGCACAAGATCCGAAGGGGCTCGCGGCTTGGTATGCAAAGAACCTCGGGGTCCCCGTGGAGCCGGACCAATCTCACGGCGCATTCACATCGGTCGACGCCGATGAAATGACTGTTTGGTCAACGTTCGCAGCTGACTCAGACTATTTCGGTCCCGGCCCTTCCCCTTTTATGATCAATTTCCGGGTGAGCAATCTCGATGCCATGTTGGCTCAATTGCGAGATGCGGGCGTCGAGGTGGATCCGCGCGTAGACGACTTCGAGTACGGTCGTTTCGGATGGGCGGTTGACCCGGAAGGCAATCGAATCGAATTGTGGGAGCCGGCCGCGACTGATAGAGACTAGGGTTCGTGGCGACTCTCCCGCTATCGACACTGCTTTCTCAAGCCCTGATCGCGTTCACCATCGAGTGGGACAACGAATTTGAAAACCGAGTCCCGCATGGGACGACAGTCGGGCGCGGGGCATCAGCGAAACTCAGCCCTGGCTTGTTACACAGGTCATGTGGACAGACATCTTGCGCGGCACACTATTCAGGTTGCTTCGGGTCGAGGAAATGAGCATGATTCATTCCGGCCAAGAAGGAGATTAGTGGTGACTTTTGTGATTGAGATCGTAGTTGGCTTAATAGCGTTGTTGCACGTCTATTTCCTGGTGCTAGAGATGTTCCTTTGGGACAAGCCCGCCGGGTTGAGAGCGTTCGGGCATTCGGCCGAGGCTGCAAAGGAGTCGAGGGTTCTGGCGGCTAATCAGGGTTTGTATAACGGGTTCTTGGCTGCTGGTCTGATCTGGGGCATCGCGCTCGGTACGAGTGGCCACGATGTGAAGCTCTTCTTCCTGGCGTGCGTGCTGATAGCGGGGCTGTATGGCGGGTTCACCGCAAGTCGAAAGATCCTTTTCATCCAAGCACTTCCGGCCGCGATCGGTCTGACCCTGGTTCTGTTCGTCTGACCCTGCTAGCGTTTGCCTCGGACGGATAAACGCCATACAAAATAGGGGCTGAAGATGACCAAACGCGAGATCGCTACTTTGGCGATAAGGATCGCTGCCTTGACCGCGGGCTTGAGAATGGCCCGCTTGATCGCAGAGTCGTTAGGGGCTCCCCATTACGAGTTGCTCTTGTCTGCAAGCTCAGGGATCGTCCTGGCATTGATCGTCTGGGCCTCGGCGAAGTGGATCGCGGCCCATATGTTTGAGGACCATGGGGAAGTTGTGACATTCACTTCAAGGGAAAGGATGATCGATGCTCATGTGATGATCGTTTCGTTGATCGGGCTTTGGGTTTCGATCACGAGCCTTGGTTCGATTCTGTTCGCGCTGGGTGCTTTTCTGGACAGACCCATCATGGGAGCCGTGGGCCGGGTAGGGCAAAGTCATGCTCGACTGCTGTTTGCGCCTGCCGTCCAAGTGGGCGTCGGGTTGCTCGTCATGTTTTTTGCGCGTCAGATCGCTCGCTCATCGCGTCTTTACCCACGCGACGGCGAGATTCAGATGGAGGGACCAACTCAGATTCAAGAGCCTCATTGAAAGAGAAGAGTTTGAGCAAGGGGAAACTCGTTGCAGTCGCAAGAGTTTTCGTATTGCTTTCCTGCATGGTGGCAGTTACCGGATGTGCGAAAAGTCAAACCTCACCGAGTCCTTCGGTCAGTCTCCTGCCTTTAGGCAACAACGTGATCGAACAGGGCGGTTTGGAGATCCCACTCGAACCGGTCTGGGCCACTAAACCCTGCTCAGATCCCAAGACCGTGGAATACATAAGGCCTATCGGCGCTCCGGACGAATCTGGCGTTCTCCCGTCTGTCTCGCCAAGTGCTGACGCTCAAGCGACTTTGATCGTTCAAGTCGACAGTGAGGGCACGGAGCCGATCCTTTCGTGCGGACCGAAGGGAGAGGCAGCTTCGACTTTGCAACCTACTCGAACTGAGATGTACGGGGGCATCGAGTTCATGTTGGTCCAATACACGATGGGTGAAGCGGCCGGCTCGTCGTGGTACGACAGCTTTCACCGTCTCCGGCTTGATCTAAGATGCGCGACGAAAGACGACTGCTCAATCGTGACGCACGAAGTTAAGCGTGCGATGTCGCGCATCGGGCGTTGGACCGGATGCTGGGCACTGCCTCTTCAAGTTAGCAAAGCCGTGGAGGCCTCTTTGCGTCCGGGGGTGGAACTCATCAAGCAGCGCATGACCATTCCTCCGATGGCCGCAGTGTTCGTCGCTGCGGAATTGAAGGACGGTACGGTAGCGACCTGGCAGTTTGCTGCAGATGGGCGATTGAATGCCCTCGATGAAGTCAGTCAAAGGATCTCCAGGGCGAAACGACCCAACCCGCTTACCATTTCTGCTTTAACGCGAAAGGCTGCGGACCGTGCGAAGGCGTGTCTGCAGACGGAAGATCAACCGCGGATCTTCGGAACTGAAGATGAATTGTTCTGACGGGAAGCCCGGACCGATAGGGAGTGCCCGATCACACGGGTGAACCCGAAGATCCCGTCACGGTTGATCGAAGCCAGCGTCAAGGTTGAGGGTGGATCGCGGTGGCTGAGCGACTTGCCCAACATGATCAAGAACGCTTCTGAGCATTGGAAGATCGAAGTGTCGGAACCCTTCGATAGTCCAGACGTTTCATGTGCGTGGGTTGCCGAGGCGCGCCGAACCGACGGGTCCACAGTGGTGCTCAAGATCGGCATGCCCCACATGGAGGCGATGGATGAGATCGCTGGTCTGCGTTTCTGGGATGGGGCCCCCACCGTGCGACTACTCGATGCGGACGACGAAGCCAACGCGATGCTGTTGGAGCGGTGCATCCCCGGTTCGTCGCTCAGACAAGAGTCAGCCGACTTTCAAGACGAGATCGTCGCGCGACTCCTTCGAACGATGTGGCGTAAGCCGACCCATGCCACCTTTCGCCCCCTTTCGGAACTGACGACCTATTGGTGCCAAGAGGCCGTCACGCGCTTAGGCACCAATGATGATGAAAGAGTCGTCCGCGAAGGCGTTTCGCTTATGGAGGAATTGGCGAACTCGCCGAGTGATGACGTGTTACTGGCTACAGACCTTCATGCCGGCAACATCCTGAGATCTGAGCGGGAACCTTGGCTCGTCATCGACCCCAAGCCTTTCGTCGGCGACCCTGCCTTCGACGCAACGCAGCACCTGTTCAACAACAAAGAGCGTCTTTTCGAAGATCCGCGTCGGGTGATCGGCAACTTCGCACTGAAGTTGGGGGTCGATCCTGAGCGAGTTTGGTTGTGGGCCTTTGCGCGGACAGCGATCGATGCACCCAGCACGGCGCCTAGGCTGGGGAGGCCCCTTTGATTTAGTGGATCTTGCAGGCGTTGGTAAGCTTGAAGCCCCAAGGCACCGATGGGTCGGGGACCTTGGTGCACTGAGTGCCGTAGTTCTGCTTAAGGATGATCTCCATCAGTTCGGGGTGCGCCTTGAGTAGTGCGTCGAAATTGGGCCTTACGAAGTGTGTCGGACCGACATAGCCAGGGGGGTGGAACTTTCGAAACTCGGTCCCCAATTCGTATGACGGATCGGTTTTGACGGCGGCACCGCGCTCGAGGGTGACCCCGATGATGTCGCCTTTGGTGAGTGAGATGCGCTGCCCGGGTTGGAACGAATGAGGGGTCGTTGAGAAGAAGTTCACCTTCGCTGTTTCCAAAGACTTGATCACTTTGTCGGGCTCGGTCGAATTGGCGCGATCGAAAGCGTCGGCGAGCAGGAAGACGGAGTCCGCTGGATTGTTCTCGCCGCCGGTGGGCACCAGGCCCCACTTCTTCTTGAATTCTTCGGTTGCTCCTTGGAACTGCGGGAAGTAACCGACCCCTCCCATGTACCAGGTTGAGACGGTCCCCGTTCGCGCAGCGTCTCCTGAGAGTTCCGCGAACGTTCGTTCCGCCACCCCTCCGGGGAAGCCCATGACCTGTGGATGCCAGTTCGAGGGCGATGACGAAAGAGCGCGGGTTTGATCGATGTAGTCAGCGCCGAGTTTCTTCAGGTTCTGCAATGCATGCGCCGTGTCGCCAGCTAAACCCCAGATCACAAGAGCTTGACAACCTGTTTGCTGGATGCGGACCAGCTGCGCGGTCATATCGACGTCGCCAACGTTGTATTGCTCCGCCCTCAGTAGATGTTTGCCGTACTTCGTGAGTGCCTTTTCGAATTGGTCTCTGCCCTGTTTACCCAAGGCAGTTGCGTCACCGATGTAACCGAAGCGGTCGTAGCCGCGATCTTTGATGCCGTACTCGGCGAGGGTCTCAGCAGACCATATGTCGGGCGGGAAGATCTGAAACACCTGTGAGTAGTCCGAGTCGGGGAACAATTGTCCGGCCGAGAAAAGATCGGAGTAGGTTGCTATGCAAGGGATGTTGTGTTGTTGAACGAGCTGTTTGCACGCATAGATGTCGTCGAGCAGTCCGCAGAACATCAAGCCTTTTATGTCATGCAGTGTGATCATCTCCTGCACAGCCGACACGGCTACCTGCGCGGATAGGTTGTCATCGCGCTGGATCAACTTGATCTTTCGTCCGCCCGCCATGACACCAGGTTTCTTCTTGTTCAGATATTTCTCGTAGTCCGGGAAGATGCCGTTTTTGTCCACGATCGGGCCATGCTTGTTGATCAGGTCCTCAGCCAACTCAGCGCCGTGTTTGACAAGTTTCCCAACGAACGCCCCAACGCCCGAGTAGATCGAGATGACTCCTATGTTGATGGTGTCGCCGCTGGCCCCTGCCTCTGCCCCGAAACCGGCCGACTGAGAAACATCGTCGAGCCTCTTGCCGCATGCGGTTAGGAATGCGGAGTACATCGTCGCCGCAGCAAACATCCCGAAGCCGGTCTTGGTGCAAAGGTCCAGGAAACGCCTTCTGTTCATGGGGGTATCGAAACCGTTCTTAGAAGCCTCGATCTCGGCGTCGGATCTCGCGTAGGCGAGTTCTTCTGCAGCGAAGTAATCCTCGGGTCGGAAATCGAGTGTCATCGTTGTCTCACATCCGCCTTCGTTGGTGCGTGTGTGCTCCCCGAAGTCGTTAGCGGCGACGATCCGTCTGGCGCGAGCGGAAGACCACTCATGTCGGAGAGTTCTTTACCGTTGAAAGGGCCTTGCGAAACGGTTCGCAGCGGGAGGGTGGCAGCGACGCTGAGCAACGCCGCGACGAGGATCGCGGCCACCAGGCGCCGCTCCTTCTTCAGAAAGAGCAACGCGATGTGCAACCGAACCATCGGATCCAGAGCCATCGTGCGATGTTGCAATCTGTTAGAGGCCATGCTTGCCTCGCAATTCATGTGCTCTTTCCAATGACTCGATCAGAGTTGTTGGTTTTCCGAGGAGTAAAGGCTGCGAGAGAGATATCTCATTTCGACGATTGCCCCCTATTCCTCGCGGCAATGCGAAAGCCATCAGAAGAACCGCAGCAGTCACCAGTGTCCACGGTAGATAGTTCGAAGTTGCATCGGCCCCCTTGTAGCCGAATGGTGTAGTCGCGTCCGGGAACCCCGGCGGCGCCTGCTTAGCGGTGATCGAGTCGGTTGACGTGTAGGAAGGGTGATACCAATCTCCCGCCGGTGTCCACACGTAATCGAAAGCGCCCATCTGTTCGGTCCACTTCGGGATGAATGGAACGACTCCCGAGCCAAGGATCGCAAGGTTCTTACGTGGTCTGGCGATGGTTTCCTGAGTTGAGATGCAATAGACAACGCCATTGTTCGCGGCGAAGTAAAGGTTCCTGCCGTCGTCAGCAGGTGTGGTTTGCACGAGCTCATCGAGATCGAGGAAGGGCTTTGGCTTGGTGTCGCCGAACGGGGGGTATTGCGCTTTGTCGTCCCATTTCACCTCGAAGCTGAAGACCTCTTCCCCGGTCTTCCAATCGTAGCCCTTCATCTTGTGGGCGAATGAGTCGGCGACGTACACCACCCCACCTGCAACGACTGGGCTCGAAACATTGGATGCTCTGTGTTCCCAAGGACCGTTCTGACAATTCGCCGGGGTCAGGCAATGGGAGCCGTCGTTGGACGTGTATAGGTCTTCGCCATCGGGGCGCCTAGAAACGGTCGCATCACGCAGAGCCTTGGGGATGGTTTCCATCGGTATCTTCATGAAGATGGATTGATCGGCGGGGTCATCCCAGTTGACGCGGTAGATGTAGCCGTCGTGGTTTGGGGCATAGACAACCCTTCGACCGTCTTCCCAATCGGCGATGGAGAAGCCTGCGGAGAAAACGGCGCCACCTATAAC
>JBHELT010000006.1:0-11418 GCA_046262935.1 Actinomycetota bacterium
GGTCTCGGCTCCATCGTCGGTAACGAAGACCTCGCCGTGTTGAAAGGGGCTCATGGTGCCGGGATCGACGTTGATGTAAGGATCGAGCTTCTGCATCGTGACCTTCAAACCCCGCGATTTGAAGAGACGGCCGAGGGAGGCCGCAGTGAGACCTTTCCCGAGGCTGGAGACGACTCCACCGGTCACGAAGATGTGTTTTGCCACGGGGATAGAGCGTATCAGAGGCTCAGCCCCTCACAGTCGATTGTTGAGCTAAAACTCTCGAGATTTATTCGCGAACTCGCCCAAGCCGGTCGAACCAGTTGAGAGCAGGCGTCACTTCGATCAATCGCGTGAAGGACCACTTCTCCGAAACCAACGTCAAGGCGATCAACCCAGCCAGAACCGTCAACCTCACCGAGATGGGTGCAAGCAGCACGATCCCCAAGCCGATGAGCGCTCCGATCGTGTTTGCGCCAGCATCGCCGAGCATCGCTTCCTCCTTGAGATCAGCAGGCAGCCACGTAACGGCCGAAGCCACAACCGGAAAACTGAGGGCGAAATAGGGCATCGACCATCCGGTCGCCGCAAGCGGGACCCACGCCAGTAGAAAGACTTTCACGGCTCGACCTGGCCTTAGATCGAGAAGGTTCAGCAGGTTCGCCGTCAAAGCGATGACTCCAGCATCAGCAAGTGCAGGAAACAATCGCATCTCCCAGACGCCCGAAGCCACGAACGCAACCGCGAAACCGCCTACCGCTTTGATCGCGCCCCCTGTGACTATCCCCTGCTTCAGCTTGGCAACGTGGCCCCTGAAACCCTTGGCTTGCCCCGCGCCCGCAAGGTCATCGATGGTCCCGAGCAAGAAGAAACCGAAAAGGACGATGAGGAACACCAGGTGGTCCGAAGACATGAATGCTGCGGGTATCGACGCGGCTGATGACGCGGTTACCGGCCCCCCCTGGGGGCCAGGCCGGATCGTGGCGACAAGGGTAAGGACGGTTTCGGTCAACAGCGATGTTGCCAAGATCACGATCCCGCCAAGGGCGGGCACACGCTTGCCGCGGTGATTCTCGATCAGAAGCGACTCGGGTGGATGTCGAAGCATCGAGATCCTAAGGATGGCAGCGCAGGGCACGGCTACCGCAGCCAACAAGGTACCGAGCACCAGCATCGTGTCAGGATACGCACCCATGCGAACAGTTGCCGTGATACCGGCATTCAATTGTGAAAACTCGGTTGCGGCCGCGGTTGATTCTCTTTCTGCCGATCCAAGGATCAGTGAGGTCATCGTCGTAGACGACGCCTCACAGGATGCGACAGCAGCCAACGCCGCCAAGGCTGGAGCAAGGGTTGTTCGGATAACCCCCAACTCCGGCAAGCATGTGGCCCTGGAACGAGGCTTCATGGAAGCGGGGGCAGTCGATGTCCTTATCATGGTCGATGCCGATACCGGGACTTCGGCGAAGCAGGTGCTCGAGCTTCTTTCTCCTATCGAAGATGGTGTTGCCGACATGGTCATAGGTGTGCTCCCATCGGCTGGCAAGAAGGGTGGATTCGGCTTCGTTCGCGATCTAGCAGCTTGGTGTATCAAGGCCTGCTCTGGCTTCGAGGCGACTGCCCCCATGTCGGGTCAGCGAGCGCTTAGACGAGAGGTGTTCGAAAGGTGTCGACCTATGGGGATAGGTTTCGCCGTTGATGCGGCCTTAACTAGCGACGCAGTGAACGCCGGCTTCAGGGTCATCGAGAAACCGGTTGCCATGACTCACGATCACAGGGGCAGGTCCATCATGGGGTTCGCGCACCGCGCTCGCCAGGGATGGCACATCGTGATCACGTTCGTTCCGCGCCTCTTGCGAGGGGGTCGTACCGCGCGAGAACGATGAGAGCCCACGGGGCCGCGATAGTGAGCATGGTGCCAGCAACAGCAACACCCGAGTCGTTCAGTAACGATCCGGCGATCGCGGCGACGATCAGACCTTCTAAGCCAGCTTTCAGCGCCGGATGCTCGCGCATGATCGTTCTCCAAGTTCCCTTCGATCGATAGTGAAGTGCGAGCAGCACTCCTACCGCGCCGGGGGCCGCTAACCCCCACCTGCTAGAGATCGCAAGGGTGAGTGCCACCGACGCTTTTCTCTTCGCAACGATCCACATGAACCCCGGGTCGCGCGCCACCTGGGAAAGGAAGTTGCCCAGGTGGGTGCGATCAGCGATCGGACGCATGAGATCGATGGCTCCGAATGCCAGAACCAGTCCAACCGCGCCAAGAGCGATAAGTGGCCAATAACGTCGCGCTAGTTTGCCCTTTCCGAAGAGGGCCAAAGCGAAGAACGCTGCCGCTGGGAAAAGTGAAAGAGCCCCGCCAACGTCGTCGCCGAAAGACGGGTGCCCATCGAAGAAGATGAGGAGCACGATCAAACCAAGCGCCATCCACTTTCCTTTGATACCGGTTCCATCGGCAACCATTCCCGCCAGCAGGAACATGGAGGCGGCGAATAGCGCGAACCCTAAGTTGCCAAGGCCGAAGAACCTGCCTGCTGCCACCGAGGTGTATCCATAGAGCGAATCGAGTTGATAGGGGGCCCCCAAGGTTAGGTCGACGATATAGAACCCACCGGTTATAGCCATCACAGCGCCAGCGCACCACAGCATCGATCGTCGGGTCACCGATGCCAGTAAACCCGCGATCATTAATGTCCCGAGAATGATCGATGCACTGGCGAGCCAAGCACCCGCACGATAAAAACCTGCCCGTGGAATGAATGTGGCGACAGGGAAACTGATAGCCGCAAGCAAGAAAAAGACAACACCGTCGGTTAGGCGGTTCTTCTTCCAACGGTAGAGCGCAACGAGATAAAGAACGAACGTCGAAGAGACGACGGCTACAGACACTGGCGTGCGCATCGCGTCGTGGGTCATCGATCGAAGGTTGGCATCGATCAGTTTGGGCACGGACGCGGGACCACGCTTCACCGTGGCGGCATGACCACCAGCGAACACCTCTCCGGCCAAACCGAGCTGCTTGGCGATCGTGGCTGACAGGTCAGACATCGAGATGAGGCCGCGACGGCGAGTACCGGTTGAAGTGAGAAGGCCATGTGAAATACCGGGCCCAACGATGATCACTGGCCGCAACTGGCCGCGTTCTAAGTTGCCTCCAGGAGTGGTCGGAGCAACGATCACCACGGTTGTGATTGCCGTATCGATCGACCGCAGCAATGTCCCGATCAAGCGATCTGCACGCTCGATGCCAGCTTTGCGCGCGGCGATCCTTTGTTCTTTGGCGAGACCGCTCGCGTAGATGTCCGCACGCATGGTGTCGCCTGTTTCCACGACGATGAAGTCGCTGGTGGTAAGCGCTTGTCGAAAGGCCGCCGCGTAAGCGGGGGCCGATGACGCTAGTCCGAATGGAGCATGCGGATCGAGCTTCAATAGAGTTCTGTCGACCTTGCCAAATGAAACCGTGCCGTCTTCTCGCATGGCCGCCAATGCGGCCTCGCGGTGCACACCGGTGTCCGGGCTGGGCTCCGCCAGCATCACGTCGGGCGTTGGCAGCCTTTTGGGAAGTGGGCCGATCGATTCGTCGGCGTTGCCGATCACCGCCGCGGCGCGACCTTGAGAAGCCAGATGTTGGGCGATCAGACCGGCTTTGGCATCGAACGCCTTACCGCTGTTGGCTCTTCTGATCGCGCCGACCGAGATGACAGCGACCTCGCCTTGAGGGTTGAATCCGTTCTTACGGAAAAACAGATCACTGGCATGGGAGTTTTCGACCATCTCGTCTAGGTTGAATGCGAAAGCAGAAGATGCGTCGGTTTGAACGCGCAGACCCGCCCCCAGCCCCGCGTATCCCTGACCGGCGAGGTTTTGTATCCGTACCGAGACATCCCCGATCGCGCCCCTGCCTATGAGTGACCTGAGCGTTGGAGCGCGCGCTCCATATATGTCTTTCCATGCTACCGATGCGATACCGAATACAACTACTTTGTTCTTCGATGGGGCAGACGATGCAGCTGCGCGAACGGGAGCGATCGAACCGGCGATGATGACTCCGATCAACGATGCAACGCAGACGCATCTGCGTCGCTGGAACCTGCCGAAGCGCAGTCTTCGGTCAGTCACGGCTGGGGCAGTGGTGAAGATGTCCCTTCGCCTGCCCCGTAATGACCGAACTTACCGCTGAGCGCCGCTTGTAATCCGAGGGCCAGGGCGATCTGACCTCGCGGAAGTTCTATGCCATCAACCGTCACGATGTGCAGATCGGAATTCCTTCGCAGCGCTGGCAGCAACAACAAGTCAGTGCCACCCGGTTCTGTCACGGCAACAACAACTCCGGCATCGCTCAATGCCTTGACCAACGGGTTGGTGAAGTTCGTATCCAACTGCTTGCGATCTCCCTTGTTGCCCGCCGAAACGATGACAACAAGCGTGTTCGGTGACGCAAGCGCATTGGCAGGCCTTGCTCCCGCATCTTGGCTCTTCGTCGCGACCGCCAGATCCGTGTCGATCAAGCGTTGGATGAAGCCAACCGACTTACCCGAAAGCGCCCCAGAAAGGCGCGATACGAGGTCGGCCGAGAGGACCGCGGGATCGGTTGAAGCGCTTTCGATGGCAAGCGCGACCTGTTGACGCCTGGGGTCATTCGACATGTCTAGTTTGCTCGACAGCTGTATCTCACCATCGATCCCAGCGCCGGCTTCGCCTAAGGTTGCAGCGATCTGATCAACGATGCCACCCGGGGTTGAATCGAACGACAAGATCACCGCGGCTCGGCCCGCAAGCGTGCCTTGAACCAGGTCGGCACGTGACTGCTTGATCAACCCCGCCGAAGCCCGGCTCTCGCGCTCCAATTCCCGAACCTGCTTGATCAGCCTTTCGTTCCTAGTGCTCAGGTTGGTCTGCGCGCTCTGCAGCAGTTTGAGTGTGCTCTGCTCTAGGAAGGAGGCGCCGAACAGGATCCCCAGTCCAAGCGCGAGGAAAACCGCGATCAGAGAAACGACGTGGTAGCGGAAAGTGATCATCTATCAGTGGAAAGCATTCTCGACTGAGAACCATATGTTCTTCACGAGCAGAAAGAAGTCTTTCACCACCAGGTGCATGGGCTGAGAAAGGCCAACAACGATCAACATCGCGACCAGAGCGGCAAGCACGACGCCGAAGAGCTCCCACCTGGTTGGGCCCCCTCGGTGCAGCTCGCTAACCCCCTTGGCGTCGACGAGTTTGGGCCCAACGCGCAGCCTTACCAAGAAAGTCGAGGCCATCCCCTTGCGCCCCTTGTCCATGAATTCGACCATGCTCGCTCGCGCACCAACTGCGACGATCAACTCGGCCCCCTTCTCGTGTGCGAGCAGTAGTGCTACATCTTCGCTTGTCCCCGGTGCTTCGAATGTCGAGTACTCGAGTCCCAGTGCGGAGAGCCTCTCCTCGCCGGGGGCCCTGCCGTCGGCGTAGGCATGCACGATGAGTTCGGCGCCACAAGTCAAAGCCTGCGTCGTCACAGAGTCCATATCACCGATGATGATGTCCGGTTTCAATTTCAGTTCTAAAAGGGCGTCGGCGCCGCCGTCTACAGCGATCAACACCGGACGGAAGTCGCGCAGATAGCTGGAGCGCAAACTTGCAAGGTCCTCTTTGTAGCCATAGCCGCGCACCACAACGAGGACGTGGCGGCCGGCAAGTGACGTTCGTATCTCAGGCAACCGAATGGCTTCCAACAAGAAGTCGCGTTCGGTCACCATGTATTGCAAGGTGTTCTCGGCGAAACTCTCGAGTGCCGCGCCGATATCTTTCTTGCATTCGTCGAGCCGTTCTTCGGCTATCGCAAGGGTTATGACTTCCCCCTCGGAGATCAGACCAGATCCGACCGAAACTTTGGATCCCTCGATGTTCACGCGATCGCCGTCTTTCACTCCGGCAAGTAGGGCCGGTCCGAGCGAATCGATGAGCGGGATCCCCGCCGCCATGAGAACCAATGGGCCGAGGTTCGGATAACGGCCAGTGGATGATGGGGCCGCATTCAGAACCGCCTTTACCTTGCGTTCGACCAACGATTCCGCGGCGATGCGATCGAGGTCGTCGTGATCGATCACCGCGACCTCGCCCGGCTGGAGTTTGCCGATCAGCCGCTTGGTGCGGGTATCAACGCGAGCGATGCCGCTGATTACGCCTTCTTTGTCCAACGGCAGTGGGCCGCGACGGAGTTTGAACACTCGGTGATTTTACTCGTGGCCCTGATGAGACTCGTGGTTAGGCTCTATCCTGAATCTCGACCTCAATTTCTGAAAGAACGGCTGCGGATCAAGGCTGATCAAGCGCAAACGTTGTTCGTGGGGCCTGATCGAGATCTTCGCTCCCTTTTCTAGCGTTCCGATACCTTGCCCATCGGCCGACCAACCCGTCTTGTCTGATGGGATCTCAAGCGTGACCGTTCGGCTCGGCCCCACCACGATGGACCGCCACAGTGGCGCGTGCGCCGAGACTGAAGTGAGGATCATGGCATCTACCGACGGCTCGACCACCGGCCCGCCTGCGGAAAGCGAGTAGGCCGTCGAACCGGTTGGAGTCGAAACGATGAAGCCGTCGGCGGCATAGGTGGCAACATCTTCGGGACCAACCGAAACATGTACGTGGATGATCCGTGACAACGTGTCGCGCTCTATGACGATCTCGTTCAGGGCGGCCACGCGGCGAGACGACCCGTCGGCATCAACCGCTACAGCATCGAGCATCATGCGTTCGTCTTCAGAAAAGGTATCCGCGGCGAGTGATTTGACCGCTTCATCGATCTGTTCAACGCCGACAGAAGACAGATAGCCTAAGTTGCCTAGATTGATCCCTAACAGGGGGATGCTATGTTCAAAAGCGATCCTGGCTGCCCTCAGGATCGTGCCGTCCCCACCGAGGGCGATCACAGCCTCGGCCTTGCGGTGACCCTCGCTACCGTCGGCGTCTTGGACGATGCTCACCCCCGCCGTCGAACAAGATGCCGTCATGAGGCGAACCGCCTCGGCGACTTGGGGGCGCGAAGGATGAACGACCAACTGGATCGATCTCATCGTTTCACTTTCGCGATCGCCGAATCGATCATGAGATCGATCGTGCGCGCCGATCCCCCCGGGATCAGAGAGTTGCTTTCATCCGAAGCGTCGAGGTGCGCGATCTTCATGAAGAATTCTTGATTGCCAGCCGCCCCTTTGATGCGAGATGCGACGACGCCGTCCACAGCGCCGCCTGCATCGCTGAAAGCGCTGGCAACTCGACTCAGAGCTTCTCGCCAAACGCCAGGGTCGATAACAACTCCCCCGATCGGAACCTCTCCGTCGGCAGCTTCGAATTGCGGTTTGATCAAAGCCACTGCATATAACCGACAAAGTTTGAATAGATGATCGCTCACCGTCGCAAGCGACATGAAACTCAGATCCGCAACCACGATGTCGCATCTTGTCTGTTGTTCGCCGATCGAGCGGATATTGGTGCGTTCGAGTAATTTCACCCGAGGATCATTTCGCAAACGCCAATCGAACTGACCGTAACCAACATCGACGGCGATGACCGACGACGCGCCGCGGCTGAGCAGCACATCGGTGAATCCGCCCGATCCGGCTCCGGCATCCAGGCATGAGAGTCCGTAGACATCGAGCCCGAGGTCTTGCAAGGCGCCGTCGAGTTTGTCTCCGCCCCGCGAAGCGAATCGCTTTTCAGAAGAGATCGATATCGGCTCCGTACGCGACACCATGGTTCCCGGCACAACCGCACTCGAACCGTTCACGATCACCTTCTTCTCGGCGATCACAGTTCTTGCTGTCTCGATGTCCTGAACGATCCCCCTATCGACGAGTTCGGAATCGAGACGGCGTCGAGCCATCGGTCAGGAGGGCCGATCTTCATCCCGAAGCTCTGCGCTCGCACCAGCGATGGGCGTGTCCGGGTTGGAGGTCAACTCCAGTTGGTTAGTAAGGTCGTCAACCACGTCACTGAGTCTTTGAGCCTTGAGTTCCGGCGGAAGGTTCTCGATCTCGCTGATCATTGCTGATGCGTCAGGTTCCATGTATGCGATTGTAAGGTGCCCGGCCCTGGATCAGCGGACAGCTGCGAGCAAGGGGTACGAATTCACGGCTGCGCCTCCGCCGGGATGCCATTCGAAGTGAACATGGCACGCTCCCCCACGCGCGTCACCGGTGTTCCCATTGAAGCCGATAAGTTCGCCGGTGGTGACCGACTTGCCTTGATGTGCACTAGGCGCGTAACGGCTTAGATGGGCGTAGAAGAAAACGTCTCCGTTAGGGGCTCGCACCCAGGACATGATCCCGCCAAGGCCCCCTGAATGCATGTCGCTGATCGTCCCGTTCGTTACCGCGACCACGGGGGCCCCGCAGGGCGCCATGACGTCGGTGCCTTTGTGCCTTCGGCCTCCCGGCCGCGGCGCCCCCCAGGTGTTCGTGAAGGCGACCGGACCAATGATGGGAAGAGTGAATGAATCGAAGTTGCCATAGCGGGTCACCCTCTGAGCGCTCTTGGCTCCTTGGAACTGAGCTCTTAGTTGCTGAGCCTTCTCCGCCAACTGATCACCCAATACCTTCTGTCGCGCGATGGTCGCCGCCAAACCGGCCTTCAGCAGATCAGCTCGCCTCTGCGTGATCTTCAATCCCTCCACCAAGCGGGTATCACGATTGCCGGCCAATTCCAGCAACTCGATGCGGCGCATGAACCCACTCAGGTCGTTCGAGATGATCAGACCTTGAAGCAGATCGCCTAGCCCACCGGTCTTGTAGAGATAAGCCACTCTCGCTTTCAGGGCAACGGCCTTCTGCTTAGTGACCACGTCCGCATCGGCCAAGTCGTGCTCCAACTTCGCCATCTTGTCGATCGAGACGGCTCGCTCGCTTTCGATGCGTGAATAATCTGCCGCCGTTTGATCCATCTGTTTCTGGATCGCGGCGGGGTCGGCGGCGTGAGCGCT
This sequence comes from Actinomycetota bacterium, assembly GCA_046262935.1. Classification (GTDB taxonomy): domain Bacteria; phylum Actinomycetota; class CADDZG01; order JAHWKV01; family JAHWKV01; genus JBHELT01. The sequence continues at coordinate 8,939 of JBHELT010000006.1, forward strand.
GGCTGCAAACAGGTTCACCTCGAAAAGGAGAACGAGCACAAGCAGGCGCGCGGCGAATGAGATGGTCGATGATCGGCGCATTGGGATGCCCCAAGGCTGTCAGCGCAGCCTCAGCCTGTCAAACGGGACCCATCCCGAATCGAACGTCTGTTCGCCAGCCTTGCGAGATCCCCTGCCGAAAGGGCCCTAGGGCTTGCCTTTTGTACTCGAACGCTTGGCCGCCGCAGGTTTCGGCTTGGCGGTTGGCTTCTTTGCAGTAGCGGCAGGCTTCGACGACCCTTCGTTCAATCTCTTTGTTAGTCGGTCAAGATCTTCTTTGGTTGCGAGGCCGAAGACCCGCCTGTTCAAGCGGTCAAGGTCTTCCCGAGTTGCAAGACCGAGAGCTTTCACTTGGCGCTTTATCTCGCTCGTTATCAGCGAGCGAACCATCTCGGCGTTGTCCCTGCTTCGTTTGACGATGTCCTCGGCCAGGCCCGATACCTGCGAGGTTCTTAATTCTCCTCGCTTCGACAACTCCTTAGCGAATCGTTCGGCTTGCTGACGCGGTATCTCGGCGACACTCGAAGCGAGCTGTATCGCCGACCTGATCTGATCGAGCATGTGACCTCCTAAAGAACCCATAAGACCGTTTGACGCAGGATATATCCTCCCTGGGTGCTTCCCACCAACTCGCTCATCCCCCTGCACGATGAGAATCCCACCCAGCGCACGGCCTACGTGACTATCTTCTTGATCATCGCCAACATCCTCATCTTCTTTCTTTTGGAGCCGAACCTCGGTCAGATCCCACAGTGCTCCAACCAAGACGCCAACTGCCAGCAGCAGCAGTTAAAGGTCGCTGGTTTCCTTTGCAAGTGGGGCACGGTCCCCAACCAGGTGACTTCGAAACCGGCCGAAGACCCCAAGATCTGCAGCCTGTTCCCTCACCGGGTTCGTTCGAGCCTCTTGGGCCTCATCACGAATGTCTTCTTGCACGGGGGCCTGCTCCACCTGGGGGGCAACATGCTTTTTCTTTGGATATTCGGCAACAACATCGAAGATGTCCTTGGGAAGTTTCGTTATGTCATCTTCTATCTGCTAAGTGGGGCCCTCGCATCGCTGACCCATGTCCTTGGCAATCCCCATGCCGATGTTCCAGCGATCGGCGCCAGCGGTGCGATCGCGGCCGTGCTCGGTGCATACATAGTTCTGTTCCCTAAGGCTCGCGTCACAACTTTGATCCCACTTGGCTTCATCTTCTTCACAAGGCGTATCCCTGCCGTTGTGGTGCTTGGCATCTGGTTCGCCTCGCAGTTCTTCATCGGGGCGGGCCAGCAGGCGGGCGGCGGAGTTGCGTGGCTCGCCCACGTAGGTGGCTTCGTTGCCGGCGTCGTTTTGATCTTTGTATTCGGAGGGTGGAGCAAGAGGCCGCGACCGTCGTTCGATCCCTATCGAAGATCGTATTAGCCCTTAACCAGGTCCAGAAGTGATTCGTATATATAGGTAGGTTTCGGGTCGAATTCATCGGTCCTTGCCGCGACTCCTGTAAGGACGAGGGCAGAGTCCCATCCATTGCGTTCGGCCCCCAAGATGTCGGACTCAACGCGGTCTCCAACCATGAGGACTTTGTGACCTTCGAGCTTCTGCTGCGCCCTTTGCATCATCGGGGCCTCCGGCTTGCCAACGACAACTGCCTGCTTACCGGATGCCGCTTCTAGGGCCGCCAGGATCGAACCCGTTCCCGGCTCGACTCCGCCGTCAACCGGCATGGTGACATCCCTGTTGAACGCGATGAACGTAGCTCCGGCGCGTATGGAATCCGAAGCCACCGTCAAGCGTTCGAAATCGAACGCGAGGTCGCGGCCCACCAACACGGCACCGGCACTGTTGCCCTTGGTGACAGCAACGATGTCGAATAGTCCCCTGAACTGGTCAGCCACCGCATCGGTTCCCAAGATGAACGCAGGCCCGCCGATAAGATCGCGCTCATCAAGCCACCTAACGGCGACCTGAGCAGAAGACAGCACCTCGCGGCTATCTCTAATATGTATGCCGTCCTTTGCAAGCAGAGTCATAACGCGCGCCGGTATGTGACTGGCATTGTTGGTTAGGAAGAGCAGGCGCTTGTCGGCCTGGCGAAGAGTATCGATCGCCTCGCGGACTCCCTCGAGGACCTGACCACTGCGCCAGACCACGCCATCCAGATCGATGGCAAGCGCGTCGTAGTTATCAAGTACCGCGTTCAACCGGCCAGGCGATCATGAGCGGATCTGTAGTCATCTGAATCGGGCCGCATGGCCATCGCGATCTTCAGCAGTCCCAGGGCCGCAACTTTGTTGCCTAACCTTGCCTTGCAAAGTGCAAGACCGAAGTGTGCGTAATGATCGGCCGGATCGAGTTCGATCGTCCTTTCGAATTCGGCCGCAGCCTTCGAAGTTTGTCCACTGTTGTAAAGCGCGCGGGCCAGATGTTCATGGATGGAAGACTTGAGCGGCTCTTGC
>JBHELT010000007.1:0-18808 GCA_046262935.1 Actinomycetota bacterium
GTCGCGCTCGATGTGGCGCGATCGAGTTACATCGGCATCAACAAGACGGGTGCGGTCCTTTGGCCACTTCTTGCGAAGGGGGCCGATGAGGATGAACGCGTAGCTGCCGTGGTCGCAAAGTTCGATATCGATGAGCCAACTGCGCGAGCCGACATCGCATCATTCATCGATGGCCTTATGCAAAGAGAACTTCTAGAGAAATCAACATGAGTGCAAGGTTCGCGCCGAGTAACCTGCGCGCTGCGCTATGGGCGTGGCGTGCGGCCGGCAGGGTGCGACGAGGCACAAGGCGCGACGGTTTGGATGCGAAGGTCGACCTTCCGAAAGTCCCAGAAGTTCCCGACGCCGCCGAGCGCGGCGTCCGCGCAGTGCTGAGAAGGCGCGGCGAGACCTGTTTGGTGAGGGCCAAGGTTCTGCAATCGTTTCGATCGGCCCACGGCCGCAACGATGATCTGATCATCGGGGTCACTGCGCCGAGCAAGGGCTTCAGGGCCCACGCCTGGCTCGACGGGGACCAGCCATGTCACGACGAAGGTTTCAGCGAACTACTAAGAAGGCCCTCGACGGCCGCAAGTCGATGACGAAATAAAAACGGCCCCCAGGAAGGGGGCCGTTGTCGATGCTAGGAGAATCAACGACCAGGACGCTGCTCGATGTCATTGGGAGTGCCGACCAAAGCGTAAGAGCCGGGCCCGCTTGCCGTAGCGGAGTCGACGACGTCGGTTGCTGCCTTGAAGGTCCCGAAACCGGCCTGCGGCAATGCGCTTTCGTGACCCGGGTAGGTGATCCGCGTGGTATGGCCGTCAATAGTTCTGAGCACGACGACATGCCAATCCCCAGCGCCGCTGATGTTCTGATCGACGCTGTCGGGCGATCTCCATCCCCTGCAACCGCTGGACGAACTCGAGTCTGCCGTCGCCACAAGGCACGCTTTTCCAAGATCAGTTCCGTCCGCATGCGCCAGCATCGGAACCGCACCTGCCGCGGCAAGCACTGTAGCTAGAGCGATGTTCCGTAGACCCTTCTTCCCATTCATGATCTGCCCCTCTCCATTAGTTTCGTCAATCCGTGACCCCAATAGCGATACTTTGAGTGAATGATTCGCCATTTCCAAGCGAATTCCTGCTTATCAACCAAACTTTGCGCAGGTTGTCGTAGGTTGGTTCGTTGTGGCTAGTGCGGAAGGACTAACGGCTGTCGAAGTCGCCTCACACATGGTGTTGGGCGGCTCACTGATTGCGAACTCCATCAACACAGACGCGGAAGATCCAGTCAAATCCCTCGAAGCGGAAATCCTGATCAAGCTGCAATCCGGCGACTGCTACGTCAGTTTCTCAGGTGGCCGGGATTCTTCGACTATCCTGGCCACCGGGGCACGCGTTGCGAAAGCCCATAGGTTGCGCCCCCCCGTGCCGGTCACCCTGAGATTCGCCTCTGATCCCGCATCCCATGAATCCGAGTGGCAAGACGGATTGGTCAACTCACTCGGGCTCGATGATTGGAAGGTCATCGATATGGAGCATGACCTTGAGTTACTGGGGCCATGGGCCGAACGATCCATCCGCGAATTCGGCCTGACTTTTCCTTCGAACGCTTACTTGCACATGCCCATGTTCGAGTTCGCCCGAGGAGCCACCCTAATGACTGGCTTGGACGGCGACGGGCTGTTCGGGAGTTGGCGTTGGCGATCGCACTCGGCGATCAGGAACCGGCAGCGGAAGCCTCGCCCCCGCGAGATACCCGGCATGGTCCACGCCATGATGCCCGCCGGGATGCGTGCCGCGATCGGTCATGTGAATGGAAAGATGGATATCCATTGGCTCAAAGAGCCGTTTCGAAGCCGCCTGCGCAAGCAATGGGTAGACGAGGTTTCCAGGGAGCCGTCACATTGGGCTCGCTGGGTGGAATGGTTCGCCGGCCGCCGTTATCTGACCCTCGCGACTTCTTCGCTGCAACGTCTCGCTTCCTTGAGTGACACACGAGTTGTTCATCCGTTCCTATCTCAAAGATTCCTAAGTTCGATCGCCGCAAAAGCCGCGCCCGGTGGTTTCGGGAATCGAACCGAAGCCATGAAAATGCTCTTCGGTGGAGTAGTTCCCGATGAGATCCTTGAGCGTTCCTCGAAGGCCCGATTCGTTTCCAGCCTTTGGGGACCCAAAACGCGGCAGTTCATCCAAGACTGGGATGGGTCAGGCATCGATGTAGCAGTTATAGACGAGCAGGCCCTGCGTGAGGAATGGGCCAATACGGAACCGAACTTCGCAACCTCATTGCTCGTTCAGCAGGCCTGGTTGGCGAGCATTCGATGAGCTAGCCAGATATCGCATCCAAAAGGTCGTCCAAAGCAAAGGTCCAGTTAGGCTTTCGTGTCAGCCGGTACATCGGCAGGGATGCAAGATCAAGCAGCCGCTTTGGATCAGGTGGAGGTATCAGCCATCCCGCTTGAGCGGCCAGATTCTTCAATGCCACGGATGCCGGGGTCCGACTGATAGACAAGTCCCCCCATGCGAGTTCGATCCAGCCTGCAAGGGGCGAAGTTTCAGGGCACGGGGGAACCTTGTACCGCCACCGGTCCCCGCGAACGACTTCCACTTCAGCTGTCAGACCCAGTGCGTCGACTGCCGGAGCCCTGAGGTCTACGCATCGAGGGCCTGCGAATGCTGTCATGCCGTCGATCACCAATACGTCGTCGGTCAGTACCGGCAACCCCTCCTTCGCGGCCGCGGCCAGGAAACTACTCTTGCCCATCCCTTTGTCACCGATCACTCCCCAAACCTTGCCTTGGACGATTAAACCTCCCGCGTGGAAACTCTCTCGGTCCAGCCATTTGGAAAGGCAAACAGCGACCAGCGATAGGAAAGGATGAGCTATCTCCCCGGGAATGAATGCGAATGGCCTAACGAAATTGGCTACATAGCCATCACGTCGAAAGTCGAGATAGCCGCCGCCTAGCAGGTTCATCCTCGCCACGGATTCACTCATTTCAACCGGCCCCGCTTGTGCACCCTGGTCGATGGTCATCTCAACCTGCACTGTCGGATATGTCGGATTCGGCGGAATATTGAGCAAGGTACCGTCAATCGACGTATTGAACCCGTAGGCGCTGCCTGTTACCATAGCTGCACTCTAAGTGACCAATTCGTCCAAAGTTCAGCGGGGGTGGAACAGTGCATTCGCAGGAAGTTTACGAAAATCCAGAATCGCGTCTTGAATACGAAGCGCCGTCGATCGAAGATCTGGGCTCAGTTTCAGACCTGACCTTAGGAACGAACATCCCAGGAAGCGGAGACGCATTCTTAGGAATCCCGGCTCCAGGTCAGCTCTCAGGGGGAGTCTAGGCTCCAACTGCACCGGTTCTTCTAACCTTTCTTCGACGCGAGTGAGCGCGTCTTCTGATCGTCATCAAGAATCCTCCAACGAACATCGCCGAGCCAACTCCGAACAAGATGTTCACCAGGTTCACAACCAACGGCGGTCGAACTATCAATAGGTACGCGGCAGCTTTCAAACGCTGACCGGTTTCATCATCGCAAGATGCAGATAGCACCGCGCGGCCAGTCCCGGATGCCGGTGGAACGGTAAGCGTCGCTGTGAAGACACCAAGATCATCAGCGGTCAGTGAATCTTTTAGGTCCCCCGTCGTGGTTTTAAGATCGATCGCTATCACGGCCCCCGGAGCGCAGCTGCCTCCACGCACCTCAACCGCGCTGCCAAGAGGCGCGCGCAATGGCTGAACCTTCAAAGAAAGATCGGCGAAGGCGGGGGAGCCTGCGAGCACGAACAGGCTTGTCGTTAACAGAACAAGGATGCGTTTCATTCAGCGAACACCCATGAGGGCGGTTATGAAAGTGACCGCGACGCCAACGATGATCGCCGCCGACAAGATCAATAAAGTTTCGCCGTTGCGCAATTCCAGTGCGTTGGTTTTCTTCCACCAACTGCGATGCTTGCGGGTGGCGGGCTCAGTCGTCACGTTTGGCGCGGGTTCGTTTCGGCGCTTCCATCGCATCGATGCGTCTGATCAGGGTATCGATCTCCCGCCGAAGGTCTTCGATCGACCCCTCCAACTTATCGATGCGCGATCCTTCCCCGATGCGCGGCGACAGGGGATCGGGAAGCCTCGGCTCCGGCCCCGCCGGGCTATCTTGTGGCGGGGACTCGCCCCAGATCTTTCGATAGGTCTCTTTGTCCATGTTCACCTGCTTATCTCAACCACTGGTCGCTGAAGGATCGACGCAAGCCTATTCGCAAGTCTTCGGCTGAGTGGGATTTCAAGATCCCCGAAAAGGATCGTGTCCCTATCGAGTGGGCCATGCCAGTTGAGATCGTCTCCGCGCGCGAAACCTTCACGCGCCCCGATCACCATCTCCGGAGGCACCAGGATCGAAACGGTGACTTCATCAGGATGCACCGTCGCTTGGTTCTGCATCCGCAGCACGTATCTTCCTTCTTTCATTGCGCCGGGGACCGAGTAAGACACGGTCAGCCTCTGCGACTGGCCCGGGGCCAGCTCGACGTTGGTCCCGACATATCGTTTGCCGAGTTCAAGTCCGGTCTCGAATTTCGCAGACTGCACACCGTCGATCGAGAAACTGTGCAACCGGGCGTTCGCTGGGATGTACGCGCTGAGGTAAGTGCGCATATGTCCCGCGGGAAGGTCGATGTCGGTGCGCGCCCCGCCCACCACGTCGGGGAATGAGGTGTCGGGTGCGGTGTTTCGGATCGTGATCTGAATACGCGAATCAACTGTGCCGTCCGAATGAAGCGTTGCCGAATAGTCGACCTTGCGGGTTGTGTAGTAATCCATCTTGTTCTCGCCGACGTTCTGTCCGACAACCATCAGGTAGTCGCCGCGGTTGTCATCGACCTGCCCTCCGATGCCGAGCCTTCGTATCAACGCCTCTTCGTTCGGGTCGGTCGAGTAAATGACCATGCGCCGCTGCGACAACGCTTTACCGAACGCCGATGCGACCTTCTTGGGATCTAGGTTCTCAGTCGAGATCAACCTCGACCAGATGGCCCCCGCGATCTCGGCGAGGCGTTCTTTGCGCTGGGCATTGTCCTTTGCGAACTGTGCATAGATCCTGTTGAGCGTCCAGTCGCTCAGGTTCGACGACGACAATGGCTCGGGTATGCCTGGAATCTGTACTGGTCCGGTGATCTCGAGCAGGTAAGAAAGCGCAACCGGGTCCAAAGAAACGAGGCCCGATGCATCGATGCCTGCACCTTTTTTCAATTGCTTCAAGAACAGCTGCGCCCCCGACGGGTAATTGGGGCTCATGGTTAGGTTCTGCCAAGTGATTAGTGCCCCGATGTCATTCAGGTGCGACTTGTATTCCGATGGTGTGTCGGCCTCTGCGATGTCGGGCATCGTCGGCAGTTGATCGGTCGCTCTGAAATCGCCGAACGTGATATGACCGTTAGATGTTGTGATCGTTCCGATCGATCCGATGTAACCACCGCGACCCCTTAGTTCAGCGATGTTCTCGGCACCCAGCAATATGTTGCGCTGTCCATTGGAACCCAAGAAGCGCGGTACCAGCGAGGCTGCAGCCGCGGCGACGTCGGCTTCGTGTCGCGCCTTGTCGAGGGTTGCGATAGTGTCGAGGCGCGCGTTCTTGACCGATGGCAGCAGCCAGCGCCGATGTGCATAGGTGATTATCTGCTGAGCCTGTTCGACATCGGACTGCAACCGTTTCGCGGGCCCGGCCGCCTTGGTCAAGGCATCAAGGTCAACCACGCCATTGTAAAAGGGGATGGCGAAGTGACCGTTAGTGCGCGGGACCGTGGAAAGAACGCTCAGGCCCTGCCGACCTGCCGAAACCAGTTTGCGACCTGCGTTGGCAAGATCGAAGGCTGTTAACAGGTTCTGTCGCACCACGGGAAGGCTGCGGCCTGGGATCGAATACCAAGCTCCCAAACGATCGACGGCTCGGGTGAGTGTTGTGTCGGCGTCGTTTAATGCTGTCGATGCGGTGCGAGTGTCGAAAGAGTGAAGTGCGTCACGCGCTCTAGTCATGTCGGCTTTGGCTGCAAGCAGATCGCTGCGAGTCATAAGCGAAACTACTAATGCTGGCCCTGCCACAAAGACGAGGAACAGCGCGACGGCCGCGGCCCAGATGTGTGAGAGCAGAGGACCCGTCCGTTTCGCTATCGCAACCTCGCGCTCCGGCACATAGCGGCGCCATGTTGCGTCGCGCTCCCATCGCTTAACCGCCATGCGTATCTTGGTTGGGGTTCCGAAGAAGGCGAACAACGCTGTTCGCCAAAGCAGCCAGAGGTCGAAACCTGCGCTCCGGTTGGTAACGTAGAAGATGTCGTACTCGATGTGATGGTGGATGGCGCGGTCGCGCACGCGCGAGAGTTGCCAAAGTCCGGTAAGACCAGGCTTGGCTTGAAGGCGGATGCGCTCGACATCGTTGTAGCCCTCGACGATGAAGCCCATCTCGGGCCGGGGACCGACGAGGGCCATGCGTCCAAGCAATACATTCCAAAGTTGCGGGAGCTCATCGACGGCGCGTCCGCGCACGATGCGTCCGATAGGTGTGATGACGGGGTCCGAGTCGGAGGGCTTTTGCATATAAGGATCGGCATCAACGCGCATGGTGCGAAACTTGAGGATCCTGAAAGGCTCTCCGTTCTCCCCAACGCGAACCTGTCGGAAGAATGGTGAGTGGCGATCGTAGAGCCATATGAGGAATCCCATGATGGCCAAGATGGGTGAAAGCACGAGAAGCAGCATCGCGGCGGCCACGCGCCCAACCCGTCGCCCAAGCGTTTTTTGCGTGAGTCCCTCTGCGACTTGCATAGGGCCGCAGGTGCGGCCTTCTCCTTATTTCTTGGAATCGGCCGAGACTGGACGCTCGGTGAGGATACTTTCGAGATAATTGCGGACCTCATCGCGGTTCTTGTTGGCGAAGTACCAGTCGATCGTTCTCTTCAGCCCATCTTCAAATAGAACCTTAGGCTCCCAACCGAGAAGTGTCTTAGCCAGCGCGTTGTCTGCGACACGGTTGACCGGGCCTGTTGGCATCTCGGGGTGTGTTTCGATCTGCGCCGTGTGGCCTGTGTAGTCGAGTACCATCTGCACCGCGTCGAGGACGCGAACCCTCTCCATTGTTCCAAGATTGATCGCGCTCCCGTCATCGATCTTCTCTGCCGCCAAGATCGTTCCGTCGGCGATGTCTTCAACGTAGGTCCAGTTTCGGATCTGCTCGCCGTTACCCCAAACGATGAATGGGTCTTGACCGATGAACGCACGGGCGATCATGGCGATAACGGCGTGATTCTCCACGCCGCGCGGCCCATACACGGTGAAATATCGGCAGGATGAGGAGGCGATGCCGCGCTCGGTGCTTAGAGCCCGTAACGTCAATTCGCCGGCAACCTTGGCAAGTCCGTACATGCCGTCTGGGTCGTACGGGGGCCCAACCAGGTCTTCGGTGAGGTAGAGCTCTTGGGATGTGTCGGTTTGCAGATTGAGTGGGTAAGCGCAACCTGACGACGCGAATGTGATCTTGTCGACGCCGGCATTCACGGCGGCCGTGAATACAACTTGGTCGAGCCAAAGATTTGTGGCGCACGCGACTTGATGAAGATCAACATAGCCTCGGCCGCCGTGATCCGCGGCCAGGTGGAAGACGACCTCCTGGTTCTCGCATACTGACCTAGCGAAGTCGGGGATCTTGAGGTCGCCGGTCAAGACGTCGACGTCAGACTCGACCGCAGCAAGGTTCTCTTTGCGCCCACTTGAGAAGTCGTCGGCAACTCGAACCTTGGCGCCTGCCGACAGCAGTCGCTCGACGATATGGGAACCGATGAACGATGCCCCGCCTGTGACAAGTACATTCCTTGATGACCAGTAAGACAACTGAGACTCCTTTATGTAGGGGAGGTGCCGCCAGACCTTTACCCAGAGAGAGTAAGGGTACCAAACGTCACACAGAGTGGCGGCGTCGGGCCCGGCTGATGTCCCACTCTTCCCGCAGTACCAAGATGACGAACTGTGATCCGAGCACCAGGTAACGATAGGCGAGGCGGCGGGGCTCGGTGACCAGCCGGAAGAGCCACTCAAGTCCATGTTCTTGCATCCAACTGGGCGCTTTTCGTTTGGTGCCGGTTAGAAAGTCGAACGCCGCGCCGACTCCGAGCATGACTGCCGGGTCGATGGAATCACGGTGTTCGAACATCCATCGTTCTTGCTTAGGTGTTGAAAGGCCTACCCAGATGAAATCTGGATTCGAATCATTGATTTCGGCAACGATCTCCTTGTCTTCGTCGGGCGTCAGGATTCGGAAGGGAGGAGATATCGCTCCGACGATGTTTGTTTGGAAGCGTTCGAAGACCAGGGCCTGCAACTTGTCGAGCGTCTCGGGGGCAGCGCCGTAAAGGAAGTGGCGGTATTTGGGCCCCGTTTCACGCAAGAAAGTTTCCATGAGCTCGGGCCCATACACGCGCCTCTTGAGATTCTTGAAGCCGCGACGTCGCCCGATCCAAACGAGTGGCATGCCGTCCGGGACGACGAGATCAGCGCTGTTGAGAATCTCTTTGAAGCTGGGGTCCTTCTGTGCTTCCATGATTCCGTGCATCCCAGTCACCGCTACCCATTGCGCGCGCGTATCACCAAGGTATCTTCGGAGCTTCGCAATGGTTTCCGGAATTTGAACGGGGTTGATTGAAACGCCAAGCGCGGAGAAGTTACTGCCCACCATCGGCTAAATTCCTGCACAGCAAGTCTGTTGTGTCATTATTGGCTCCGCTAAATAGGACATGTTCCATCAGTCTTCCCCCCGTTCGCTCAATACGCTTCGGTAGATTTGAAGAAGCATTTCGTAATTTGCATCAGCCGAGAACCTTCTGAGGAATTCTGTTCGCGTTGCGGCGCGCATAGCAGCGAGACGCTGAGTGTCATCCATCATGCTCTTAACGTGGTTCGCCAGGTCACGAGGATTCCCAGGCTGGAACAGGCCCCCAAGTGTGGCATCCCTTACCGTTTCCCGGAGAGGCGCCAGGTTTGATGCAACTACGGGGGTACCGGTCGCAAAGGCTTCGACCACTACCCTCCCGAAGGGCTCTGGCCAAACGGACGGTACAATCAGCAGCGAGGCCTGTCCGATCAAAGTCATAAGATCGTGGTGTGGCAGAAACCGAGTCCATGTCACTCGGCCGTTAGATTGCGCGTTGAGAACGTTTTTCGCGAGTGGGCCGTCACCAACTATTCGTAGGTTGAAGTCACCCAGGGATGCGGCTTCAAGCAGGACACCTATCCCTTTTTCCTGGGTAAGTCTTCCCACGAAAAGGGCGAAGCCCCCATCACCCGGCCCTGCGCCAGGATCCGGGTCTACGAAGTTGGGCTTGATCGAGATTAGGGAGGCTGGGATTCCGCCCTCAATCAGTTTCTGCTTGACGAAGTCCGTTAGAGCGACATAGGCACTTACCCGGCTGAATGTGCCCCGCGCGCGGTGGAGTGCAAGCATAGCCGCGACGGTTGCAGATCCGGAGTAGCTGCCCCTATAGCAAGCGTGTATGACGCCCGGCCAAGCAAGGGACCGGCCGACGCAAAGCTGACACTCCTCCCCATGCCTGAAGAGTGTTGCGGCGGGACATACGAATCTGTAATTTCGGACGCTTACGACTACCGGAACCTTCGCCCGGAATGCGCTGTCAACGACGGCAAGAGAAATCAGAGGGAAGGTATTTTGAAGGTGAACGAGGTCTATCGAGTTTTCATGAATTAGACTTGATACCCGCCTGGCTTGCTCGAAGTTGTAAAGCGTTCGCGCGGCCAAACCTATCTTGTTCATCCCCGATATCGCATCATTGCTAAGGGAGTGACGCAAAACGAAGTGATCGCGTTCTTCAAGCAACTTGGCTTCCTGCTCAAAGCTTAGATCCTCACCGCCCGGTTGCTGATAATAGTTGTGAATCATCAGGACTCGCGGCACTTTGTCTTCCCGCGAAGAGTGGGGGGTCATGATTGCCGGATCACAGAGCTATAGATGTCCTCCAAACGGGACGTTTGTATTTCCAGATTGAACAACTCCGTCGCCCTGGTACGTGCCGCGCGACCCCGGCGTGCGGAAGCTCTTGCGTCACCAAAGTAATTCGCGATTTCGGAGGCGAGGGCTGCTTCGTCGCCGACTTTCAGGAGTGACCCGGCAGCATCGGTGACAGCCTCAGAGACCCCTCCGGTGTCGTAGGCAATGATCGGCAACCCGGCCGCCATGGCCTCCGTGCAAACCGTGGGAAGGCCTTCTTCGGCGCCTGAGTGGTGCACAACACTAGGAAGAACAAGGAGCCTAGCTTTCGCCATGTAATTCCGAACCGTCCTTGGGTCCACTCGTCCCAAGAACTTGGTTCCCGGAAGAAGCTTCTCTGCCAAGGCGCGAGCTTCGGCAAGTTGCTCGCCGTCGCCAACCATCACAAGCCTGCCGTGTCCCATTCTGGTGACGGCCTCACTAACTGCTCGAATGGCTCCTAATGGATTTTTCACCTCAACAAATCTGCCGACAAAGAGGGCGATTGGGTCGGGTCGTAAAAAGTCGACTTCTTCCATTGGGTCAATGTGCGCTCCGATGTAGTGCGTAGTGATCTTTTTTTCGGGAAATCCAAGAGTAAGCATGCGCTCGCGGATGAAATGTGAGACAGCGACGAATCTATCCGCCTGGTCGAAGAGCCTCGGAAGGTGTGCGAAGTAGGCCCGCTGACCATGTTTGGTTGCCCATTCGGGCGAAACGGTTACGTCAGAGCCATGAATGGTAACTATCAACGGAAGTCCCAAGCGGCTGGCTAGCCACGATGCCCGCAAACCCTCGGGCCCGAAGTGTGCGTGAATTAAGGCTGGCTTGAGTCGGCGAATTACCCGGTCAAGAAACGGGGTCGGCAATCTAAGGCGCAGGGCATCATTCTCGAGCTTGGCAACTAGATGGTTTGAGTAGTTTAAGAGCAGATCGGCGTCAAGGGCGCCGCGTGGTTCGACATTATTTGACAGGAACAAAGGGCTGTAGCCCCTGAGAGCGAGGGCCTGCTTGAAGATGAACGTCTCGCTGTTTGGGAGCAGGGTGGTCCGGAAGATGAGCACCAGGGGGAGATCAGGGTTCATCATCTAACCGTTTCGGTGCGTGCGATGATGAAACGATGAGGAAGACATAAAGAACCCAGAAGAGGCTGTTTTGCTTGATTAGGACGCTCTCGGTCAGATTGTAAAGTAGCGTGAAGATGACAAGCATACCGGGCAGGATTCGTCCGACTGTCGCGCCCCTGGCGTAGAGGACGCACCTAGTCAGCAGCATCACGGCCGAAACACAAAATATGGCCATGCCAACCAGACCAACATCTAGGAAGCCATCCAGAAGGCCGCTATGAGAGTGGGGTGGTAGCCAGAGGTTATTCGACCAAACGATTGCTGATGGGCCGGTCCAACCCCGCCAGAAAGCACCGAACCCCCAGCCTAAGAGTGGCCGGTGACGAATCATGGAAATGACGTCCACCCACAGTTTGGTTCGTCCGCTAAGCGTAATATCTCTGCCGAGCGCATTTAGTACGGGTTGTGTGTTCTCAAAAGCGACAACAGCCACGCCAAGCACTATTAAAACTGACCAAACCAACAAGCTTGCAGTACTTGATCCTCGACCGCGGGCCAAGATAAACAACGGAGCGCACGCTCCAACTCCGACGAGTACTACAAGTCCGCTCTTCGCATCCGAGAGCAATAAGAGTGCCCCAAAGAAGGCAACGGCGAGGATTCGAATGGACTTACGCTTTGGGATTTGACCCGCTAACGCTGTTACGACTCCCAGCGCCATTAGCCGTCCGAAGATATTCTTGTCTAGGAACAGGCCTCGCCACCCCGGTGCAACCCCAAGAGCACCGGCCACGCCGTATGCTGGCATAAAGATTGCTGTGACCGCGCTCAGGCTGGCAATAATAGCTAGCACTCGGAATAGCATCTCTCTGAATCGAGGAATCGAATAACGAACTCCCATGTAAATGCCAAACAAGGTTGTGCCCAGTAGCGCGATTGAACGGCGAGCCGTTAACTGGGGTGCCAAGGACCAAAGTGACGAAGTCATGGCGAGGACTGAAATGGATAGCGCAGGCCAACTGGCACGCAACCGGGGAACCACTCGCGAAAAGCCAATTCTCCACATCAGCGTGACGGCGATGGCGTAGACAGCGGCAAAGATCAACTGCTGCAGGGGGTCCTCAGTAGAAACATCTTTCAGAGCAACGGTCGGAGATGGCAAGCGAAAAAGTGTTAGGGCCGCGCCAGTTAGGAGAAAAAGAGAAATGTGTCCAAAAAGGGATTCCGACCTCGACTGAGAGGGCAGTTGTGACTCGGAAACAACGTTGTACCTAGACGCCGGCTCGGCCACGGCCAATTCGAATCACCACGATCCACAAAGTTAAAGCGAGCAACCCGTCGCTCGCTAGACTAGACCAAGCGGCCCCGCGCCAGGAATAAGAAGTTATCAGCCAGAGATTGATTCCGACGTTGAACACGGCAACGCCGGCCTGGATGGCACTTCGGGTTCCCTGCTTGCCCGCACCAGTTAGGGTGTCGGCCGCAAAATAGTGGAACGATTTGAGGAGAGGCAAGAACGCCAGCCAACGCAAGGCCAAGACTGACTCAGAAAAGTCCTTACCGATGAGACGAGGAACGAGCGGAGCAGAGACAATCAGTAAGCCACCAACCGCCAACGCGTAGATGGCAGCGATCGGCAGCAACCGCTTCGCGAAGGCCAGGCTCCCCTTAACTCCCTTCGTACCGTGCTGGAAGAATCTTGCGTAGCCCGCGTAAAGCAAAGAACGAACGGGGGTGAAAGCGACATCGATGATTCGATACGCCGCCCCGTATATGCCGGTTGCACCGAGCGTCGACAACTTTGCGAGCATAGTCTTGTCGATGTCGTTGTAAATACTTTGTGCAGAGAGGCTCACCGAGAACAGCGCGCCCTCACGAAGCTCTGGCAGCATGTTCGCTGTATCCCGGCGCCCCCGCCCCAGTTGAGTATTAGCGACCCTCAATGCGATCATTGCAGAGATCCCTGACGCGGTGAGATACACGAACCCCCACTGTGCGGACTCTGCATGCTTTACCGATAGTAATAAGGCTGCTGCCCCAATGAGCCGAGTCATGTTCAGAGTGACCATGAGTTGCGCCGTGCGGCCTAGTTTCTCGAATGCCTGGAACGCCTGCGCGCTTACGTCGAGAACCCTCGAGAAGATCAGGTCGGAAGCAGTGATCGAGATCACAAGAACCAAAGGGATCGAGGGGGGTAAAGCGAAGCGCGACACCAGGATTATCAACACGGAGAACACAGACCCACTAACGAAGGTGATCAACTTGGCATTACCCCAATAACGACTGAACGTTTGAGGGTCTCGAGCTACATTCTTGATCATCACGTTGCCGGACCCGATGCTCGCGAATGGAGCAAGGATCGCTACGAAGGCTGCAACTCCAACAAATGCTCCATAGCCTTTAGAGCCCAGGAGCCGAGCGATGATGATGAAGTAACCCGCTTGGATCAACGTTCTCGCCATGTGGCCCGCGAACATCGACACGGTGTTGCGAACGAGGAGGCTTTGTCTTAGTCGATCCGAAAGTTGCGACAAGGACTTAAGGCGCTATGCGCTTGGCGTTGACTGGACTTGCTTGCGCGACTTCTCGTCGCCTGCATCTTGGTAGTAATAGTGGTGGTAGTAGTACCCGTATCCTTGTTCGGCGGCCACGTTGTTTAACACGGCCCCCAGGATGTCGGCGCCGGCTCGGCGCAGTTGATCGACCGAGTGCGTTAGCGCCCGCTTCGTTACCTGCGACAGGTCAACCACCAGCACAACTCCATCGACACGCGTCGCAAGTGCACTGGCTTCGGTCAATCCGAGCACCGGCGGGCTATCGACCACCACAAACTCCGAAGATGATGAAAGCCTGCGCAGCAGATGACCAAATCGCGTCGATGCGACCAACTCGCTCGGGTTCGGCGGTACGCCACCGCCACTCATGAACCTGAAATTGGGAACCGAGTTCTGCTGCAGGGCCCCCTCTAAGGGATAGTCAGGGTCAAGCGCATCGACTACACCTTTTGAATCGCCGAGCCCGAATAGTTTGTGAGCCGTTGGACGCCGAAGGTCTGCGGCCAACAGGATCGTCTTGGTCCCTCCTTGCGCGAACGCCACAGCAAGGTTCGCAGCCGTTGTGCTCTTTCCTTCTTGCGCAACCGAACTTGTGATGAGCACTGTTCGAAGCGGCTTGTCGAGCGATATGAACCTCAAGTTTGTTCGAAGTGTCCTGAATGCTTCCGACGCACCCGAACCAGGCTCGTTGACCATTGCCAGGTAAGGGCTCGGTTGTTTCTCCCACTCTTTGACAGCGGGTATGAATCCCAAGATGGGGGCCCCAACAACGTCTTCGACATCTTGCGGATCGCGGATGCGATCGTCGAGGTTCTCGGCCAGGAACGCCAACGCAACGCCGAAACCCGAACCCAAGATGAACGCGAGCATCATATTCACGATCTTTCGAGGTTTGATGGGATGCGTTGGTGTCTCCGCCGCCCCGATGATGTTGCCACCACCGCTCTGCAATGTTTGCGCGTCGGGCAACTGGTTCTGTTGCGATGAAAGGACCCCGCGCTGCGAAACCAATCCGTCGCGATTGGCCTTGGCTTCGGCTTTGCTCTTGTCGAGTCCAGAGATCTGCGAATCCAACTGTGCTGCATCGGCCCCCGTAGCGGTTGCCCGCTTCGCGCGCAGCGCGTCCTGTTGCTGTTGAAAGTCCGCCATGTTCTTTTCCTGCTCGGCGATCGATGCGTTGATCTCGTCGAGTTTCTTCGAGACCGCACTCGATGCAGCAAGTACGTTGTTGAGCGCGCGTTCACGCCGAAGATCGATGTATGCCTTTGCCACCGCATCGGCCCACGCCTTTGCTTCCTCAGGCCGTTCGTGTTGCACGGCGATCCGAACGATCTCGGAGTTCTGGACAACGCTCACACTCAGAGCCCCCCTGAGGTCGGCCACATCGGGTAGAGCCAGGGCTTTCGCCGCCTTCTCGAGCACAGCGCTTGATTGGATCAGTTGAACCTGGGTCTGGATGCGCCGCTCAGGATCTACGAAGCTTGCGAACTGGCTCGCTTGATCGGCCTGGGAACCCTGGATCTCGACCTCGGAAGATGCTTGATAGATAGGGGTCATCCGCCAGGAGATGAGGGCGGTGAAGACGAGTATGGTCAACAAAGTGCCAGCGATGATCCATCGCCGCCGGCGGAGTATGTGAAGGTAATCGCGAAGTTCCAACCGTGGAATCTTATCGGTGCGGTGGCTTCAGCGCACCATGGGAGCACTAACATAAGGTGATGTCCCGGATCCTGTACGTGTGCACAGGCAACATCTGCCGTTCGCCCATGGCTGCTGCGATCGCCCTGAGCACGTGGGCCCCGTTCGATCCGTCGCTGACCGTGATGAGCGCCGGCATCATGCGAAGCGGGCTTCCAGCAACGAAAGAGGCCCAGCAGGCCATGGTAAGTCGCGGCATGGATATCTCTTCGCACGTTTCAACATCGCTGAGCCGCGCCCTTTCAGAAAACTCATTTGACCTCATCGTGGGGATGGAGCGCCGCCACGTACGCAAGGTCTTGGAGCACGACCTTGACCTGCTTGCGGTCACCTTCAATCTGATAGAGCTCGCCGGGCGTACGCAGGGGACACCAAGAACTGACCAAGAGACACTCAGGGACTACCTCGACAGGATCGGTGAGGGCCGGCGGCCCTCGATGTACGTGGGGGAGCGATTGGAGGAGGACATCGAAGACCCTTTCGGCCAGTCATACGATGTTTACGAGGCGACGGCGGATCTGCTAACCAAGCTGATCGACGAAATGGTTGACTCGCTGTGGCCGGCGAACCAGACGAATGCCCCAAACCCCTTACGCGATATGGGTTAATTTCACGTTAAGCGGTTGACACTGGGAGTGGACCGTGGGAAGGTAGCACCTCGCTTCTAGCTATTTCTAACTAGTTAGTCGTTACTTCGAAGATTGATGTTTCTTCATCATTCTGAGGGGAACCTAATCTAAGCGGGGCCGTTCCAGCGGCGGAGCGGTCGAAGGTGAACATCGATATTTGGAGGCAATCATGAAGAAAAAGGGTCTGCTGTCATTCCTACCGATGGCCATGATCGTGGTCGGTCTCGCTGTAGTGCTTGTTGCAGGCCTCGCGGCTTCCGGGCTTGCGCAATCGGCCTCATCGGCCGCAGCTCCTGTCGCTAAACACTTCATCTCTTCTCTCCAACGCTCCGATAACAGCCCCAACAGCGGGGATGTGAAGCACAAGCCCCCTTACTGCAACCCCAAGGACAACAAGAACAAAGACAAGTGCGACCCCAACGGCTCCAAGGGGAACCACTGAGAAAAGCCTGATGGCTGATTAACCTCAAACTCGAAAGAAGCGCATCCCCCAAATGGGTGCGCTTCTTTTCTTTGCTGCGAGTGAAGTGAACGCTCTGCGCAACCGAAGCAAGTACCTGTCCTTCAAAGGAAAGGTGCGCGATGGGTTGGGCTGCACGTTCTTCACGGCGATTGGTTCTTGCGATCGCATCGGCGTGGGTTGCAACCGTTTACGTCGCGATATCGCCTCCAATTGCTGTTGCGATCGCACCTTCGTATACGAACTATCCCGCGCCAACCGCGTCGTTCACCACTCCCGTGGGGCCGGGCGGTCTCACGTTCACCCATAGCGCCAAAGCGGGGGAGCCGACCATCGGAGTCGATCGTCGGACCGGCGCCACTATCTATCAAGGGGGTCTCTACACCTACAAGGTTTCTTGGAGCGGCAGGACCCCGCCGGTCGCAACTTGGAGTGACATCTCCCCGCCCGCCGCCCTGGTGGCATATCGAAAAAGCAGTGACGCGTTCATGTATGTCGATCCCGAGACCGGACGCGCCTTCGTCACGCAGTTGAACGGCGATTGCAGCGTCATGGACTACACGTCGAACGACGGCGCAACCTGGACGCACTCGGTGCTCGGTTGCGGTATCGGATCGGGATTCGATCATCAATCGCTGGTGGGGGGACGATACGCGAACCCGGCCCCCGCGCACGGCGCCGATTATCCGAACAACCTTTATTACTGCGCACAGCAAGAAGCGGGGGCCGGTTGCGCACGAAGCGACGACGGCGGCAACACCTTTGGCGTTGCGAGCCAGATGTACACGACATTCGGGTCGGTGAATCCTCCTGCAGTAACCGGTAGGTCGTCGATCGCCCAGACAGGCTGCATCGGGATGCACGGGCAACCTGCGATCGCTTCGGACGGAACGCTTTACGTTCCCAACCGATCCTGCCTTTACCCTGCCGACACAGCAGTAGCGGAGGTTCAATCGGTGATCCGCTCCGACGACAATGGCCGCACGTGGGAGCCGATGCCCGTTAAATCGCCCGGTTGGACCAAGGGTGCGTGCGCAGCTTGGTGCGCGACCCGTCAGGACGAATCGGACCCAGCGGTGGCGGTTGGGTCTTCGGGCAGCGTCTATTTCGGTTGGCAGGAGGACACCCCGAGCGGTGGGAGCGCCGCCAAGGTTTCGGTAAGTCACGACAAAGGAGGTTCGTGGTCGCCGCCGGTCAACGTTAGCGTTTCGCCATCTTGGGCCGGGGTCCCGATCAACAATGTGCAATTCCCCGCGGTCGTGGCCGGCGACGACGGTCGAGCGGCGATGTCTTTCTTGGGGACCCCGAGTGCCGGCGACGATCAAAGCGCGTCGTTCAGTGCCGAGTGGCACCTGTACATCGCGACGACATTTGACGGTGGCGCGTCATGGTCGACCGTCGAGGCGACCCCAGGGGACCCTGTTCAACGTGGGTGGATCTGCATGGCTGGGACGTCTTGCACCAGTGGCCGTAACCTGCTCGATTTCCAAGACATAACCATCGATGCTCGTGGCCTGGTGCAAGTCGCCTACGCCGATGGATGCATAGGTGCATGCGTTCTGCCGACGGGTACCTCAGCTTCTTCTACCGATGCGCTCCTCACTATCGCGCGGCAAACGGCAGGTCGTGGACTGCTGTCGATGTATGACTAGAGCTACTTAACCAACTCTTTGTCGATGGTCAGTTGCGTCCAGGTCCTGTCGCAGAAGGGGGCACTGACTCTTACTGCTATGAACACTTTGTCTTTGCGGAAGTGCCCATCGAGCTCGGGTTTGGCGGGTTCCACTTCACCTGAAACCTCGACCCACCCTTCGGTCTTCCACGTTTGACTGACGCGTTTTTGAGCGGCCTTGAAATCCTCGTGCCACGCGGCGCGCCCTGACTCGCCAGAGGCTATTGCTTTCTTTTCGATCCAGATGCTCTCGGGCATCGACGGGATCTGCTGCATAGCCTCGGCCGTTGCGCTTCGTGGCAGTTCGGTGCAGGTGCTTGGCGATGTGTTAGGCGAGATCGAGGTCGTTGCCCCGGGACCGGGAGACAGCTTCGAAATGCCGACAGTGCCAGGCTTCTTCTGGCATCCAACGAGCAAGAAGATGAAGAGCAATGACGCCGTTGTTCGTGTGGGGGGCTTCATAGGCATGAGAGCATATTCGATTGCCTTCGCCCCGTTGTGACGCCTCTTCCTTGGATTTCCCAAGATTTTCGGCGGAAAAGAAGGAATCTTGGCCCCCAACGGCGAATGAGATACGAGATTGCATTGGTGGGCAGATCTCATGGGCGGCCCGCTCCGGTTTCTAGGGAGGAACAAATTGAGAACATGGTCAGGATTCGTAACGCGCGTATCGGTTCGGAGATTCTTCTCAACAGCGGTTGCGACCGCTCT
>JBHELT010000008.1:0-43613 GCA_046262935.1 Actinomycetota bacterium
GGTTCAGCCTAAGTTGGTGGAAGCTACCGTTGACTCGCAGGGCCATCGATTGCCAACGACACCGTCTGCGACGAGAAGGGTCATCAAGTCTGAGACAGCAACTACGGTCACCAACATCTTGATCGGGGTAACCGAAGACAAGCATGGGACCGGCAAGGCAGCGGCGATCGATGGTTATCAGGTAGCAGGAAAGACCGGCACAGCGCAGAAGCCGATCCCCGGAGGCGGTGGATACTCGGGCTACGTTTCATCATTCATAGGCTTCGCTCCTGCAGGTGATCCACAGATCGTCGTTGGCGTGATCCTGGATGACCCAACGCCGATATGGGGCGGCGTAACTGCGGCGCCAACGTTCAAGGAAGTCATGCAATTCACCTTAAGACACCTCGGGATCGGGCCGGGGCCGGTGCTCCTACCTCAGGATGGAGCAACACCCCTCCCGTCCCCGGCTCGATCCGGGGGTGTTGAACCAAATCTGAACGCTCCACCAGTCACAACTGGCACCGCCGACTAGTGATTGCCAACCCTGGCGCGAACAACGAGATACTGCAGCCATGACTCTGAAAGAGGCGTCAGTGTTGATGGGCGCCAGGCTTAGCGGCCCGGCAGATGCCACCTTCGAAGACATCGTCTACGACACGCGGCATGTGAGCGAAGGCGCGTTGTTCTTCTGCATCATGGGTCGCCACTTCGATGGACATGAACTTGCGCAAGAGGCTGTAGGTCGCGGAGCTCGGGGACTCGTCGTTTCAAGGTTGCTTGATATCGGTGTGCCGCAATTGTTGGTCGACGATTCCCGCGTCGCTATGGAGCGCTTCGCTGCGAAGTTCTTCGACGAACCAAGTGCGAAGATGAAGATGTTCGGCGTGACAGGCACCAACGGTAAGACCACAACCGCTTTCATGGCCGATTCGATCTTTCGTGCGACCGGCGAACCATCGGGCCTGTTGGGCACGGTCGTGACGCGTGTCGCCGACGAAGAATGGGAGTCAACGAGAACTACTCCGGAGACGATCGACCTGCAAAGAACACTGGCGGCCATGGTTGATGCGAAAGTAACTCACGTGGCGATGGAAGTGTCGTCCGAGGGCATCGCTCAGGGAAGGCTTCGAGGCACCCGGTTCGAACTCATGGCTTTCACCAACCTTTCCCAGGATCACCTGGATTTCCATGGAGATATGGAGTCTTACTTCGCTGCCAAGGCACTGGCGTTCGCTCCATCGATGACGTCGGCAGCCGTCGTGAATATCGACGACGCATGGGGACGCCGTCTCGTCGAAGAGATCGAGGTCGGCGTGACAACGGTTTCGACCGCGGGCCCTGCCGACTTCGTCGCGCGCGAAGTGAAGATGTGGAGCCACGGATCTTCTTTCCGGGTCACCGGCGATGGGATGGATCTTGGGCTCCGACTTGGGATCCCTGGTCATTTCAATATCAGCAACGCGCTCGTTGCCGCAGTGTCTGCGCATCGAATGGGGATCCAGAGCGGTGACATACGAACCGGTCTTGCATCGCTGGATGGGGTGCCTGGAAGGTTCGAGCCGGTGGTTGCCGGTCAACCCTTCTCGGTTGTCGTCGATTACGCGCACACGCCGGACAGCTTGATAAACGTCTTAAGGGCGGCACGGCAGCAGGTAGATGGAAGAGTGATCGTCGTGATCGGTTGCGGCGGCGACAGGGACAAGACAAAAAGACCTTTGATGGGCAAGGCAGCCGTTGACAATGCCGACCTCGCGATCATCACTTCCGACAACCCTAGGAGCGAAGAGCCCGCTTCGATCATCGAACAGATCGAGGCCGGACTTGTCGGCGCAAAGAAGGGGTCGTTCCGTTCGATCGTTGACCGTGACGAGGCGATACATGAGGCGATCGCCGAAGCCCAGGATCAAGACATCGTCGTCATCGCCGGCAAGGGCCATGAAACCGGGCAGGAATTCTCCGATCGAAAGATCCCGTTCGACGACCGCAAGGTCGCTGCGCGGGCGATCCGTGAGCGATTTGGTCGATGAAGATGACTGTCGCCGAGATCGCTCGCATCTGCGGGGCCTCGTTAGATGGGGATCCTTCGACTTTGGTGTCGGGAGTCGCGATCGACTCACGCAAAGTTCGGCCGGGAGACCTGTTCGTGGCAGTCGCCGGCCAGTTCGTCGATGGTAACGATCACGTTGGTGACGCATCACGCAATGGCGCCGCGGCTGTTTTGGCAGAACGAGCCCACGCTGGGCGTGTGAGCCTGGTCGTTGCCGACCCGATGGTCAGTTTGGTAACTCTGGGTACCTGGGTAAGAGATGAGGTCGATCCGATCATGGTGGGTATCACAGGCTCCACCGGCAAGACCACAACGCGGGACCTGGCCCGCTCCGTTGCATCGCAACGGTTCTCGACAATCGCCAACGAGGGCAATTTCAACAACGACATCGGGGTACCTCTAACGCTTCTGCGTTTGCGGCGAGAAACCCAGGTCGCGATTTGCGAACTCGGAGCCAGAGGCAAAGGCGATATAGCGCGGCTTTCGCAGTACGTAAGGCCCCAGCTGGGGGTGGTCACCAATGTTAGTTCGGCCCATATAGAGATATTCGGTTCGCAGGAAGCGATCGCAGAAGGAAAGGGCGAACTCGTCGAATGCTTGCCAGAAGGGGGCACGGCGATATTGAACGCCGACGATCCTTTCGTCATCGGCATGGCCGCCCGATCGAAGGCAGAGATGTTGACCTTTGGCATCGAGCAACCCGCTTGGATCTCGGCTTCGAATATAACCATCGACTCGTTGGGCCGCCCAACGTTTCGAATGAGGCGCGGCTCGTCCACCACCCAGGTGGAGTTGCGGATCAGTGGCATCCATCAAGTGATGAATGCGCTGGCTGCATCTGCCGTTGGATTGGCGTTGGGTTGTTCCATCGAAGAGTGCCGCGACGGATTGCAGAGTGCTTCGACGGCCCCATGGCGCATGGAAGTGGTCGAGAACAACGGCGTGGTCATAGTCAACGACTCCTACAATGCCAATCCGGCCTCGGTTCAGGCGGCGCTTTCGACCTGCGCCCAGATGGCTGGTTCGGACGGACGATTCATCGCCGTCCTTGGTTACATGGCTGAACTCGGACCCATCGAAGAGCAGGAGCATGTTGCGATCGGGAGATCAGCAGGAGAGGTGGCGAACAGGCTCATCGTAGTTGGCGAGCGCGCATCGATGATCGCGGCTGGAGCCGCGGGCTCCAAGGCCGAAGTGGTGAAGGTTGCGAGTGTCGAAGATGTGTTGCATGCGGTTGGGGACCTGCGTTCAGGTGATGTTGTGTTGGTCAAGGGTTCGCGTGTAGCCCGCCTTGAAGTTGCAGCCAAAGCCCTAAGCGAAAGCGTCAACGCCCTGTGACCAGCATCTTGATCGCTGCGACGTTCTCTTTGTTGCTGGTGCTGCTGGGGACCCCAGCAGCGATCCGAGTGATGCGCAAGAAGAAGTATGGGCAGTACATCCGTGAGGACGGACCCAAGGCCCACTTCCCAAAGATGGGCACACCTACCATGGGTGGGCTCGTGATCATCGGTGGCGCGGTTGTTGGTTACCTCGCAGCACATGTGCGTCCGCATGGTCTTCGACAATTCACGGCGAGCGGTGTCATCGCCATGGGGACCATCGTCGCGATGGCGTCGCTCGGTTTCATCGACGACTACCTGAAGGTAACAAAGAAGCGATCTTTAGGACTCAACAAGACAGCGAAGCTAGCTGGACAGTTGTTGATTGCGCTTGGGTTTTCGATGCTGTCTCACTACACTCAGGCACAGTCGCAGGTTTCGTTCGTGAGGCCGCTTGGTTTGGACTTGAAGGTCCTGTTCATCGCTTGGATATTCATAATCATAGCGTCTGCCTCGAACGGAGTGAACCTCGCCGACGGTTTGGATGGTCTCGCCTGTGGGTCGGGCGCATTGGTCATGGGGGCCTATGTCGTCATCGCCTTTTGGCAAACACGCCACACATGTTTAGTGACTCATGGGCCCGCATGCTACGTGGCCCCACATTCTTTGGACCTGGCGATGGTTTCGGCAAGCATGCTCGGTGCCGCCGCGGGTTTCCTTTGGTGGAACGCAGCCCCAGCAAAGATATTCATGGGTGATACGGGGTCCCTTGCTCTGGGAGGTGCCATGGCCGTTCTCGCCATCCTTACCAATACGCAGCTGCTGCTCATAGTCCTCGGCGGACTTTATGTCGTGGAATTGACTTCGGTGGTGGTGCAGGTGGTCGCCTTCAGGGTGTTCAAGAGGCGGGTGTTCTTGATGGCGCCCATCCATCATCATTTCGAGTTGCGCGAGTGGCCCGAGTTCACTGTCATCGTTCGATTCTGGATACTCGCCGGGCTGTCGATCGCATTCGGCCTTGGCTTGTTCTATGCGGACTTCATCGCAAGGGGCGGGGTCGGTTGACATCTCTGCCACCCGAGGTCGAACGCGTCGTCGTTTATGGCCTCGGAAAGGTGACAGGCAAGGCTCTTGTCGAGGCCCTCGTTCTCGAGGGCCTCGCAGTCCGAGTCACCGAACGCGACGAGACCCCCGAACATGCTGACGCGGCTAAGTATCTAAGGCAGTTAGGCGCAACTGTTTCATTCGGTGCTCCCGATGAAACCTGGTTGTCGTGGGCGGACCTGTTGGTGTCCAGTCCGGGCATACCGCCAAGTAATGACCTCTTGCGGAAAGCCGCAGGGCTGGGCCTCAAGGTCTGGAGCGAGGTCGAGGTTGGTTGGCGCATGGCGAAGGGGCCCGTGTTCGGGGTCACTGGTACCAACGGAAAGACAACAACGACAACCTTGCTCGTTTCGATGCTGGAAACCGGCGGGTTCCCAGCGGTTGCGGCAGGCAACATCGGCCTGCCATTCGTCGACGCGGCGCGCTCGGCCCCCGAGGGCTGGGCCCTGGTCTGCGAGCTTTCGAGTTTTCAGCTGCACTTCATCGAATCGCTGCGACCTGTGGCCGCAACAGTATTAAACGTGGCAGATGATCACTACGACTGGCATGAAACCCACGAGAACTACCTCCTCGACAAGAAGCGGATAGTTGAAAACCAAACCGCATCGGACCTGGTGGCTATCAACGGCGCCGACCCAGGATGCTTGTCTATCGGGCGGTCTTCCCAGTCGCAGATCGCTGCATTCGGCTTGGAGAGTCCCGATCGAGTGCGCCATGGAGCTGAGCGCGCGGTCGGCCGTGAGATCGGCATGATCGCAGGCGTCGAAGGCGGGATCATCAAAGTGAGCACCGAAGAGCACGTCGTCGAACTCATCGAGTTGACCGATATCCGCCTTCCGGGGTCTCACAACGTCGAAAATGTGATGGCCTCAGCACTCATGGCGCTTTGGTACGGCGTCGATGCGACGGCGGTTGCACATGCTGTTCGAAGATTCGAAGGGATGCCGCACCGTACCCGTTTCGTTGCGGAGATCGAAGGTGTTAAGTACGTGGACGATTCAAAGGCAACCAATCCCCATGCGACCGCGCGTGCTCTTCGCGATGTGACCGACGTGATTCTCATCGCCGGCGGCAGAGCGAAGGGATTGGACCTTTCCGTTCTTGCCGAGCACGCCGGTCGGCTGAAGGGGTTGGTCGTGATGGGTGAGGCGGCAGATGAACTGGTCGAGGTCTTCAAGCAGGTTCGAAGCTTCAGAGCCAAAGACGTCGAGGAAGCAGTGGCTTTAGCACAAGCGGTCGCCATGCCGGGCGATACGGTTCTGCTTTCTCCTGCGTGCTCGAGCATCGACCAATACGCCAACTACGAGGAGCGCGGCGATCGTTTCGCGGCCGCCGTGAAGCAAATGGTGGACAAGGTTGGCTAGCGCAGCAACGGCCGGAACCATGACAACGTCCCGAAGATTCGGGAAGCCTTATACGTTGCTTCTGATCGTGACCCTATCGATGGTTACGATCGGACTGGTGATGATCCTGTCAGCCTCCTCGGTCGAGGCCTACAAACGATATGGGTCATCGTTCTTGTTCTTCAACAAGCAAGTGATCGGTGCAGCGGTGGGGGTGTTGGTCATGCTCGTCATCTCGCGGACCGACTTCCATATCCTGCGTAGATTGGCTGCCCCCATGATGCTAGTGGCACTTGCTTGCTTGATAGCCGTGCTTATCCCTGGGGTTGGAACCACCGTTTCTGGTTCTAGTAGATGGATCCCGCTAGGGCCATTCAATCTGCAGCCGTCCGAATTCGGCAAGCTCGCGCTGATCATCTATTCGGCACACATCCTTGAACGCAAAGGCAAGGCGATCAGACAGGCGCGCGAGATGGCACTGCCTCTGCTGCCGATCATCGGACTCATCGGGCTTTTGGTGATGGCGCAACCTGACATGGGGACGGCCATCATCTGCGCCGGCTGCGGGTTCATCGTTCTTTTCCTATCGGGCGCACGCGGAAGTCATCTCGCGCTTCTCGTCATTGGTGGCGGCGTTGCGATGACTGGCCTGGCGCTCAACGAGACATACCGACGCGCCAGGATCGGATCGTTCCTCAACCCGTGGGCAGATCCATTGAACTCCGGGTACCAGAACATCCAAGGCCAGATCGCATTGGGAACAGGTCGCCTCTTCGGCCTTGGACTTGGAGCCAGCAGGCAGAAGTGGTCATACGTTCCCAATGCGCATACAGACTTCATCTTCGCGATCCTTGGTGAAGAGATGGGGTTGATCGGGACACTTGGCGTGCTGTTGCTCTTCGTCTTCTTCCTCTACCTCGGAGTTCGGATCGCGCGCAAAGCCCCCGATCGCTTCGGCTTCCTCTTGGCCGGGGGCATCACCGGTTGGATCGGGCTTCAGGCCCTTATAAACATGGCAGCGGTCGCCGGTCTCGTCCCCATCACGGGTGTTCCTCTGCCATTGATCTCCTTCGGAGGTTCGTCCCTGGTTTTCACGATGGCGGGCATCGGAGTTCTTCTTTCAGTGGCTCAGCGCGGAAGGTCTTGAGCAGCCTCATCGGCTAGCGTGTAGGCATGTCTATGGACCTCGATCCTGCGTGGCGCCGGTTTCACTTCGTCGGCATCGGTGGAGCGGGCATGGTTGCGCTTGCGCGGGTTCTCAGCGAAGCGGGTTTCGAGGTGACGGGCTCGGACCTTCGAGACTCGAGCACTTTGAATCTGCTGCGCCTATCCGGGGTAAAAGCCGACATCGGACACAAAGCGAGTCAAGTGCAAGGCGCCGACGTCGTGATCGTATCGGCCGCGATCCCTCCCGACAATGCCGAGGTCGTTGCTGCCCACCAAGCAGGATCGGCAGTGATATCAAGGGGTGAAGCCCTTCAAAGGGTAGTTGCGAACAAGCGAACGGCAGCGGTCAGCGGGACACATGGTAAGACAACAACCTCAGCGATGATCGCGACGATCCTTGAGGTTACCGGCCAAGATCCCACGTACCTTCTTGGCGCCGACCTGTCGCGGCGGGGGCCCGGGGGCCGGCTGGGCGGGGGTGAACTGGCCGTGGTCGAAGCCGACGAGGCTTACGGTTCTTTCCTGCATCTTAGGCCAGCGGTTGCGGTGATCACCAACATCGAAGCAGATCACCTCGATCACTATGGAGGGATGGAGCAACTTATCGCCGCCTTCGAAACTTTCATCTCTCACTCCGAAAATGTGATCGTTTGCGCGGACCATCCACTGACTGCGCACATCCATGACGGCGCCGTGAGCTATGGGTTCGCAGATGATGCGGATGTCAGGGGATTCGACCTGGTAACCGATGCTTCAACCGCAGCGTTCGGGCTGGAAGCCCAAGGAGAAGTCATTGAACGTGTCGAACTAGCGATCGGTGGTCGTCACAACGCACAGAACGCCATAGCGGCTCTCGCCGCGTGTCGTCTCCTGGGTCTTGACATCCACCGGGCTGCCGAGGCGATCGGCCGATTCACCGGTGCTAGTCGCCGCTTCGAGTTCAGAGGCAAACTCGATGGAGCCGATTTTGTCGATGACTACGCACATCACCCGACTGAGATCGAGGCTACGCTGACCGCCGCCCGCACTGGCCCTTGGCGCCGGATAGTGGCCGTGTTTCAACCCCATCTATATTCAAGGACAAGGGACCTTTGCGACGCGTTCGGCCTCGCTCTTGCGGGTGCTGACCTTGTTGTGGTCACCGACGTCTATGGGGCGCGCGAAGCGCCGCTCCCAGGGGTCACAGGCAAGTTGATAGTTGAAGCCGTGTGCGATAGCGCGCCTGGAAAGAGGGTCGTTTATCAGCCGCGACTCGCCGATGCCGCGAGCTTCGTGAAAGGTGAATTGCGCGATGGCGACTTGGTGTTGAGTCTGGGTGCAGGAGACATCACTAGTTTGCCTGAACTACTTTCGGCACGGATCTAGAGGTGACCGACGAAACGCCGATCGACGAGATCGCGGCGGACCTGTCATCGCGCATAGCGGGGGTGAAGATCGCCGAACCGATGTCGCGGTATACGACGTTCAGGCTTGGCGGGCCGGCAGCCGTTTTCGTCGAACCTGCATCCGCGGAAGATCTATCGGTTGTCGCCGCGGCGGTCGCTGGGCTGAAGGTTCCCACCATGGTGATCGGAAGGGGCAGCAATCTGCTCGTATCAGACGATGGGTTCGCCGGCCTCGTTCTTAGGTTGGGCAAGGCATTCGACTGGATCGCCGAGGCCCCCGGCGGTCTGCGTGCAGGAGGCGCGGTTTTGATACCTCGATTGGCAAATTGGGCGGCACGCCGTTCACTGTCCGGTCTTGAATTCTGCGTCGCGATACCGGCAAGCGTTGGCGGAGCGGTGAAGATGAATGCAGGCGCCCACGGTGCCAGCATGCAAGATGTGGTGAAGAGGGTGAGATTGTGCGACCTATCAAGCGGTGCCCTGCAACATTTCGACGTTCAAGACCTGAAGATGAGCTACCGCGCTACTTCCATAACGCAGAGTTCGGTCGTTTGTGAGGCGCAGTTCGCATTGGTGCAGGGCGAGCGATCGAGGGTCCTGGCAAGGATGGATTCATACCGCGAGCATCGCGCGGCGACGCAGCCGGTCGAAGCCCCTAACGCTGGTTCGATGTTCAAGAACCCCGAAGGTTTATCGGCGGGCAAGCTCATCGAATCGGCTGGCCTCAAAGGTCGCAGGTTGTCCAATGCGATGGTTTCTGACAAGCATGCAAACTTCTTTCTAGCACTAGACGGCGCAAACGCCCAAGATGTTTACGATCTGATGGCCCACGTGCAGACCACCGTACGCAAAAGCTCGGGCATCTTGTTGCAGCCCGAGGTGAGGGTGGTTGGCCGTTTCGACACCTCACGCGGTCAAGTGTTGTACTCATGAGATTCCTGAAAGCTCTGATCTACATCGTGATCGGAGGAGGGTTCGCCTACGGCGTAACCGTTGCGCTTGGATCACAAGCCTTGCATCTGGATAAGGTCGAAGTTATCGGAAATTCACGAGTGCAGGCGAAGGAGGTGGTCGATGCAGCCCGTTTGAGAAAGGGGGCCAACCTCTTGCAGCTCTCGACCTCGGTCGTGGCCGATCATGTCGGCAAGATCGCTTGGATCGACACCGTGCTGGTTGAGCGGATCATCCCGTCGACGATCCGTATCACCGTGAAAGAACGCAAGCCCGCGGCAACGGTTGTGATCGCAGGCAAGACTTATCTTGTGGACCCGACCGGGATCGTGTTGGAAGAAGGGGGAGGTTCCGGATTGCAGGTAGAGGGGTTGCCGATCGCTGATCCGGCCCCAGGGGGCCGGATCAGCAGCCTCGCCTTCCGTGACAGCCTCTTGATCTTCAAGCGGCTGCCAAGAAGTGTCTCGACCCGCGTCGCCAAGGTCCATGCCGAATCCGTCGATAGGCTCACCTTCGAGCTCGACGACGGCGGTTTGATCATCTATGGGGCAGCGGAAGATATCGACGCGAAGAACTACGCCATCACAAGCCTGATGGCAAGGGCGTCGGCCGACCACCGTGAAATCGCATCTTTGGATGTGCGCGTTCCTGCCCGGCCGGCGCTGCGACCGCGCTAGGCGGTTCGTGCTGAGATCTGGCTATCCGTACAAGGCAGTGAACTTGTCGCGGAGGTAATCCGTGTAGGCAGTCGTGTCGATGGGGGAGTTGGCAGGGCGGTCAAGGGCGAGGTTGATCAGCTCCATCGGGTCGTAAAGCGCTCCCTTGCTATGGATCTTGTCGCGCAGCCAACCCAGTAGTGCGGAAAAGTCTCCGGCCACGAATGCGCTGTCAACTTTGCTCTGGCCCCCAAGGTCCACCGTGGCTTTGTTGAACAACCCAGCCGAATAGATCGATCCCAGCAGATAGGTAGGGAAGTAACCGAAGAGGCCCGACGACCAGTGCACATCCTGCAGAACTCCCTTGGCGTCATTGGGAGGAGTGATCCCCAGGTGTTTGTGCATCGACTCGTTCCAGACACCGGGCAGGTCCCTCGCCTTCAGGTCGCCACGAGAGACTGCGATCTCGATCTCGAATCGCAGGATCACGTGCAGGGGATAAGTCAGCTCGTCGGCTTCTACCCTTATATAAGAGTCCGGCCTAACCCGGTTCGTGCCCTTGTAGAAGTCGTCCGCGCCCAGTCCTTTCCACGGAGCGATGGCGGCACTTGCTCTCGGCGCCTCGCCCTGCCAGAAGGCCCGGCTGCGTGCGACGTGATTCTCCCAAAGTCGCGACTGTGACTCGTGGACGGCGAGTGAGATGTATGAGCCGATAGCCGTGCCCATCCATTCGGTCGGAATGCCCTGCTGATACATCCCGTGCCCAGCTTCGTGAACAGTGGCAAGAACGCATTCCTTCGGATTGTTCGCATCAAGGCGAGTTGTGAGGCGCACGTCGCCGGGGTCGGTCCCAGAGCAGAAGGGGTGCGCTGTCAGATCCAATCTTCCGCCCTGCATATCGAAACCGATGCGCGAAACCAGATCGCGTGAGTAGGAAAGCAGCGCGTCTAGGTGATCGGGTGTCGCCGGCAACTCCCAATCTTGCGTTGAAGTTTCTAGGACCCTAGAAAGAAGCGGCCTCACTTGCTTGGCAACTTCATCGAAAACTGGTTCAACATCCGAGGTTTTCATCCCCATCTCGAACAGGTCAAGGTGCGCGTCGTAAGGCTCCTTGTCATACCCGAGGTACTCAGCTTGTTCGGCCAACAACTCGAAGGTTTTCTCGAGGTGCGGGGCGAATATCTCGAAGTCATCCTTGCGACGCGCTTCTTCCCAAGTTACATGCGCAGCACTTGCCGTTTCGGCTCTTTCTTGAACAAGTCGCGCGGGGAGTTTCGTTTCGAGATCGAAGCCTCTGCGCATCCGTTTGACCATCGCCTTCTTCTCAGCGTCGAGGTCAGATCCTTCGAGTGACGCGATCAAAGATCCGAGTTCAGGATCGACAACTCGTTCATGGCGAACCCCAGCGAGCGTTCCCATCGCTCTACCGCGCGCTGCCGCACCTTTGGGTGGCATCATGGTTTGCTGGTCCCAACCAAGTACGCCGCCTATGTGCGCAAGGTCATGCAGTTCGCGCATGCGAACGGCGAACCTATCCCAGTCGTTTTTCGACTCAGTCTTCGACATCAGTGCCTCCTTCGAGATCCTCAGATTGATAGGTGACTGTAGCCGAAAGGAGCACCTGCTAACCCATGAAGCATGCCTGCAATAACGAATTACACGCACGATGTTCCCTCTGGCCTGTTGACCGGTTCCCAAGTCGCCCTTATATTCATAACCCAGTTATAGAGGTTGACTCTTCGTCTTAACATCTAAGGCTCAACGTAAAGTCGAGAGTTAACAAGTCTTCCCCATCACCTTGGAGGTGGAAAATGGCAACGGCCCCTCAGAACTATCTGGCCATGATCAAAGTCGTAGGCATCGGCGGCGGTGGCGTTAACGCGGTCAACCGAATGATCGATGTTGGACTGAAAGGCGTCGAGTTCATCGCGGTGAACACCGACGCGCAAGCGCTTCTCATGTCCGACGCAGATGTGAAGTTGGACATCGGTCGTGAACTAACGCGCGGTCTCGGCGCGGGCGCGGATCCCGAACTCGGCCGGCAGGCTGCCGAAGCGCATCGCGATGAGATCGAAGATGCACTCAAGGGTGCAGACATGGTTTTCGTTACGGCAGGCAAGGGTGGCGGAACCGGAACGGGTGGTGCTCCCGTCGTTGCAGAGATCGCAAAAAGTCTCGGCGCATTAACCATCGGTGTCGTCACTCGCCCATTCAATTTCGAAGGTCGACGTAGAAGCATCAATGCCGAACAAGGCATCATGACTTTGAAGGAAAAGCTCGACAGCTTGATCATCATCCCGAACGATCGACTGTTGCAGGTTTGCGATGAAACGGCTTCGGTTCTCGAGGCTTTCCGCATGGCCGATGAAGTATTGCTACAGGGTGTGCAAGGCATAACCGACCTGATCACCACCCCCGGTCTTATCAACCTCGACTTCGCCGACGTTCGCGCGATCATGACGAACGCCGGTTCATCGTTGATGGGAATCGGTACGGCTCGCGGTGAGGACAGGGCAGCCACGGCGGCGCATAACGCCATCTCGTCTCCTTTGCTGGAAGCTTCGATCGATGGCGCTCGCGGGATCCTGCTCAACGTGTCTGGTGGCAGCGACCTCGGTCTGCATGAGGTCAACATCGCCGCAAACATCATCTCCAAGTCCGCACATCCGGATGCGAACATCATCTTCGGGGCAGTCATCGATGACCAGCTCGGCGACGAGGTCCGGGTCACGGTTATCGCCTCGGGATTCGAGAAGGGTGAGTATCAGACCACCCCTGTTCAGGCTCCGAGTTTCATGCAGGATGACGATGAGCTTCTAGAGCCTGAATTCGAGGATGAGCCCATCATCAAACACGTCTTCGACGCCGATGCCGAAGAGGAAGATCTCGACATACCGAGCTTCTTGCGCAAACCCTGAACAACCCACCCCCAGAGAGAGAGCCCGGCGAGGTCGCCGGGCTCTTTCAGTTCCCAAGCACGCGAGGGGCCGAGTGGAGGTTTAAGTGTTAGAAGTAGGAGATGGTTTCTCCGAAGTCACTCGTCACCTTCGACCGCATCGACGCCGGAAGAGTTCACGCGGTCTTCACGACAAGACACGGTGGTTACAGTCAAGGCATTTTCGCGTCGGCGAATCTTAGTTTCGCGGTCGGCGACGACGCCACTAGCGTTAGGAGCAATCGGGCGGCGGTTGCTGAAGCCCTTGATATCAGTCCCGCGTGGACAACTGTAAGGCAGGTGCATTCAGCGTCGGTCTATGACGGGACCCCCGATCCATCTGGGCGCGGTTTTTTGATTCCAACTGAAGTCGCTGTTCCTGCTGACCGGCTGCCCGAGGCCGATGCCATCGTGACGAAGATGCAGCGCCAGCCTATATGCGTGATGAGCGCCGACTGTCTTCCGATCTTCGTCGCCAGCGACGGATGTTTGGCGGTCATCCACGCAGGATGGCGGGGTTTGGCGGCGGGAGTGATCGAACGCACCATCGAGGCCTTGCCGCGAGCGGACGCTACTGCATGGCTCGGCCCAAGCATCGGGCCATGTCACTTCGAAGTCGGCAAAGATGTACCAGCGGCATTCGAAGCGTCGCGTCCAACCGCTCCTAGATTCGATGCTGAACGCGCTGGCAGTTTGTATTTCGACCTAAGGGCCGCTGCGCGATGGGTCCTTTCATCGTTCGGTGTTGAGACACCGGACGTTGAGCCTCCCTGCACCTTCTGCGATCAAAGATTCTTTTCGTATCGCCGAGACGGACCGATGACGGGACGGCAGGGCCTTGTCGCTTGGATCGATTGAAGGATGAGCGATGTCATTGCCAGGTTCGACTATGTGCGCGGACGAGTCGCCGCTTCCGCTCGGCGCTCCGGCAGGGACGCACGCGAAGTCCTCATCGTTGCAGTCTCGAAAGGGGTATCCGAATCCAAGATCTCTGAGTTATATGAGGAGGGTCATCGTGACTTCGGGGAGAATCGCGCCGACGAACTGTTAGCTAAGCAAAGGATCCTGCCCAAAGATATCCGGTGGCATTTCATCGGCAGGCTTCAACGCAACAAGGTGGCCAAAGTACTTTCGGCCGCCAGCCTGATCCATTCGGTGGAGCGTTCGGACCTGGCCGAGGCGTTATCGAAAAGGGCGCGTTTGGCAAAAGGGGGCCTTGGTGTGCTTATCGAAGTCAACGTCTCAGGTGAGACAGCCAAGGGCGGGGTTGCCCCCGAACAGGCCTATGATCTCGCCGTTTTTTGCGATGATCTCGAAGGATTGAGGCTTGAAGGTCTCATGACGATGGCCCCACTTTCAGGCGACCCCGAGGTCATCCGTGCTTGCTTCAGGGGTCTACGCCAACTCGCCCTGGACATGCAGGCTCGGATTCCCTCTGCCGCAATCCACCATCTTTCGATGGGTATGAGCCAAGATTATGAAGTGGCCGTCGAGGAAGGCTCGACTATCGTACGGATGGAAGTGCGATCTTCGGGCCGAGGCAGGCATAGGCGGGTTAGAGATTGAGGTCGTTGGTCGCACGAACCGGATCGGTCTGATGGCCGAAGAAGGAGCAGGGAATTGAGTTCGATGGGTGTTTGGAAGAGGACCCTCGTTTACCTCGGCTTGGTCGAAACCGATGACGTCGACGACGACATCGACGACATAGAAGAGGCTCCCATCGAGAATCCGCCGAGTATCCGAAAGATCTCGCGTGAGGAACTTTCAACCGTGCATCAGCTACCAACTGCTCAGCCGCTGGGCAGGGTTGCGATCCTGGCTCCAACCGCCTACGACGATGCCAAGGAGATAGGCGACAAGATGCGAGCGTCCGTTCCGGTGATCATGAACCTGCAAGGCGTAGAAGACACTCTTTTCGTTCGACTAACGGCGTTCGCGTCGGGACTGGCTTACGGTCTGAACGGCGAAGTGCAACGCCTTGCGCCTCGCATGTACCTGATCACGCCCGCAAATGTCGAGGTGACCGCAGAGGACCGGCAACGGTTGAAGCGCGGTCTTTTCAACGAGTTCTAGATTTGGAGCCAGATCTTGTCCAACGTCCTTTGCCTGATCCTTGTTTACTATTCCTACGTTCTGCTCGCCAGAGTCATCATGTCGTTCGTCATGATGTTCCGGCCAGACTGGCGACCTCCGTCGCCAGTGAGGGCGATCATCGACGTGATCTACGGATTGACCGAGCCGCCCCTGGCTGCGCTCCGAAAAGTGATACCTCAGCCAAACAACTTCCCGTTGGATGTTTCATTCATCGTGCTGATAGTCATCGTTCGTTACATCCTTCCCGCCATAATCTGCAACTAAGGAGGAATCGCATTGGATATCACCCCTAAACAGATCCAGGAAAGGCGGTTCCACGATGCGTTCAGGGGCTACAGCCATGAGGAGGTAGACGCTTTCCTCGATGAAGTCGCCATGGCTTTTGAGCGCGTCTACTCCCAGAACCAGCAGTTCCACCACAAGTTCCTCGAGGTCGAACAAGAACTTACTCAGGCCAAAGGTTCCGAAGACATGCTGAAGCGCATGCTGGTTACCGCTCAGGAGACTGCCGATAAAGCGGTCCAAGAGGCCCGAGAAAAAGCACAGGGTCTGGTTTCCTCTTCCGAGTCGAAGGCGAATGAGATCGAAAGCCGCTCGAAGGAGACTGCCAGCCGAACCATCGCGGAGGCCGAGGCCAAAGCCGAGCAGATCGTTTCGGGGGCGATCGCAAAAGAACGCGAACTGCAGGTTTCCATAGAGGGACTGAGGAGTTTCGAGTCAGAGTACAGGGCCCGGATCAGGGCATTCATCGAATCCCAGTTGAAACAACTACCGGTCGATTTCGAGCCGGTGCAAGCGCCGCGGCCGCTGGCAACTCCGGCCGACGACAAGACGGTGATCAGGGCCCCTGAGAGTTTTCCGCAGCCGGCCGCCCAGCCTCCGGGCGCGACCGCCCACGAATCAGTTCGCCCCGATGACCTCGCCGTACTTGATGTGGCGGCCGGCGGACCAGATAACCCGGGTAGTAACGGGGACACCAAAGAGCCGGATGACAGCGACCAAGCCGATCTATCGCAGAAGGTGCAGATGCCTGCACACGTTGGCTCGGTCACACCGCCCGAATCAGTGGTGAGACTGGAGCAGGACGGGCCAGCACAGGAGCGTTCAATAAAAGAGCTGTTCTGGGGAGACGAATAGGCGAGTTCCCCGCAGATGGTTTGCCGGGTGTCGGCATAACGGTAGACTGCCCCCGCGAGAAGCGGTTCGAAGACATCTATCTAAGGAGTGATCTGATTTGGTAACGGGTTCGGTCTTCTTGGCGGTTATTGCGACAGTGACTTTGCTGATCGGGATAATCACAGGCAACTACCTTCTCGACGTTGTATCGATACTTTCCAGCGCGGCCGCCGCGGTTCTTCTGATCAAGTCTGTATTAGACGATCGCAAGAAACTCGCCGCCGATGGCCCAGAATTGGAACGCTCAACGAGTTCGATCACCGTTGGGTCGTCCACAACCCTTGCTACCCCGAGCCGTTCCTCGGCAGCCGTCGTCGATGAAGACGATGAGGATGAAGAGGAAGAAGAGGCAACCCCGATCAGCGCGGTCGACGACGAAGACGACGAGGACGAAGACGAAGATGACGATGAAGAAGAAAAAGTTCCCGCCTCTGTGGCCGGTCGCTCTTCAACGGTGATCGGAGGAGCCTCGGCCCGCCGTGCAGCCAGTCCCGCCAAGACGACTGCTGCCAAGCCGAAAAGCGCAGCTAAGAAGGCCACCACCAAGGCCAAGCCCACTGCGAAGCCCGCTGCATCAAAGGCCAAGGCGACGGCGGCCAAGCCCGTCGCAAAGTCTGCGGCTGCAAAGCCCCCTGCAAAATCAGCGGCAGCCAAGCCAAAAGCCTCAGCCAAGGCGGCGGCCAAGCCCAAAGCCGTAACGGCCAAACCCAAAACGACGGCTGCAAAGGCGAAAACGACGGCAAAGCCCAAGGCTTCGGGGCGTTAGACCTAGCTTCTGCTCAGTTCGATCAGCACCATCTGGTCGCCGACCTCAACTTCATGAGCATGTTCCGATATGGGTCCAGATGCGAAGAAGTCGGCTTGCGTTTCACCTTTGATGTAATTACTCCAGGTTTCTAGTGCCGCTGCAACCTGAATCGAATCGGTCGAGTACGTAACCGTTATCCGGTCTTCGATGGCGAAACCACTGCTGCGCCTTAGGTTTTGGATCTGGCGAACCATGTCGCGAGCGATCCCCTCGTGTTCCAATACCTCGGTGACCCGGGTGTCGAGCGCGATCTGCATCTGACCTGCCTCGGCGACAGCCCAACCCGACGCCGTTTGCACTCTGACGTTCACATCCTTCGGCGTGAGTTCGTATGTTGCTTCGGCTGATGCGACCTCGATCGAGCCCGTCGACTGAAGGGTTTTGATCTGATCATCAGTAAGGGTCTTGATCGCCTCGGCCGCTAGCGGCGCTTGTTTGCCGAACCTCGGTCCCAACGAAGAGAAATTCGGCGAGGCGCTTGAGGTCGTCAGGTCGCCAAGCGTCTCGACGACCGTGACGGTCTTAACGTTGAGTTCCTCGCACAAGAGTGAAGACATCTTCTTGATGGCATCGGCCTGCTCGACGCTGGCAGCAACGCGCAATTCCGACAATGGTTGTCTAACCCTGATGGCACCTGCTTCCCTTAGTGCATGCGCAGCCCCGATCACCTGTTCGGCGGCGCGCATGCGTAGGGTCAATGCCTCGTCGAGGTAAGCCTGTTCGACCTCGGGGTATCGCGTTAGATGGATGCTCAAAGGTGCCGATGGGTCAACGGCGACCACGAGGTTCTGATACATCCTCTCGCTGAGGAATGGAGCAACCGGAGCAACCAACTTGGCGAACGTGACCAAGATTTCGTAGAGGGTTTGATAGGCAGCTAACTTGCTCTTCTCATTAGTTCCCTTGGGGTCCCAGAATCGCCTTCGGTTGCTGCGGATGTAGCGATTAGAGACCTCTTCCAAGAACGTCTCTGCGTCTCGTACGAACGAAGCGATGCCGAACGATTCGAAGGCCGAACGGGCGGCCCGTATGAGGATGTTCAAGTTCGACAAGATCCACCTGTCGATCTCGGGCCGGTCCTGGACAGGGATGCTTGAAGCCGAAGGATCGAATTCATCAAGCAGCGCATAGTTGGTGAAGAAAAGGTAGGTGTTCCACCAGGTGCCGAAGACTTTTCGTTCTAATCGCTCGCCGGGGGCATAACCGAAACTGAGGTTGAGCGTCGGGTTCTGCCTGCAGTACATCCACCGCATCACATCTGAACTCAAACGGTCTGCAGCTTCGTTGAATTCGATCATGTTGCCCGTGGATTTATGCATCTCTTCGCCGTGCTCGTCTCGCACCAATGCGTACCCGAGCAGAGCCTTGAATGGCGGGATGCCCTCCATCATGGTGCTCATCGCGAGCAGCGAATAGAACCAATTGCGGAACTGACCGGGGAATGATTCCACGACGAAGTCGGCCGGTACCCACTTGGCCCAATAATCCTTGTCCTCGGAGTATCCGACCGTGGAGTATGGAACGATCCCGGCATCGAGCCATGGATTGCCCACCTCGGGGACGCGCGACGATAGTCCACCGCAATGGTTGCAACGGATTCTCACAGCGTCCACCCAGGGGCGGTGAGGAGAATTGGGATGCTCCGGGTCCCCAACGAACTCATCCCAGCCTTCGACCGAGCGATCATGCAATTCTTCACGGCTTCCGATCACGTCGAAGCGATCGCACGACTCACAGACGAAGATCGGCAACGCCAATCCCCAGTAGCGTTTCTTCGAGATCATCCAATCGCCCATGTTGTTGAGCCAGTCGATCTCCTGTGATTCAGCGTAATCAGGGATCCACTCGATCTTGTTGACGATCTGTTTGATCTCCTCACGCCAGCTCATCTCGATGTACCACTCGTCGACGGCTCGGAACAACAGGGGTGTGTGGCACCGCCAGCAGTGAGGGTAGTCGTGCGTGTATCGCTCTTTGCTGTACATGGCACCCACGGCCCGCAGATGTTCGAATACCAGCGAGTTGACTTCGGCCGCATTCATCCCCGAAAGGGGACCGAACCCGGGCAGGTAATCACCCGACTCATCGATCGGTGCGATGATGGGAAGGTTGTTCTTGCGGCCGAGGTCGAAGTCCTCTTTCCCGCATCCGGGGGCGATATGAACGATGCCTGTTCCCTCGTGATCTGAAACGTCTCCCCAAGCGATCACGACGTGAGCTTGGGCCGCGGCGGCCGCCGCAGGCAGGTCGTCGAATGGCGCCTTGTATCGCCAGCCGACCATCTGGGACCCCATCACTTCGCCGAGCACCTGCGGCTCACCCGATGCGCTCTTCTTGATGTCCAGTACTTTGGCCCGCTCCGGCGAGATGTAGTAAACGGCATCGCCTTGTTTAACCCTTAGATATCTGATGTCCGGGTTCACCGCTGCGGCGACATTGGCGGGCAAGGTCCAAGGAGTTGTGGTCCAAACGAGCAGGCGCTCTCCAGGCTGGTCAACGAGATCGAACGCCACGTATACCGCGTCGTCGGTAACCTGACGATATCCCTCTTTGCGCTCCTGTTCGGAGATCCCTGTGCCGCACCGGGGGCACCAGGGCATAGCGTCGAGGCCCTTATAGATCAATCCTTTTTCGTGGCAGCGTTTAAGGAAACTCCAGATCGTGTAATTGTTCTCATCGGACATCGTGTAGTAGGAGTTGTCCCAATCCATCCACATGCCCAACCGGATCGACTGCTGAGTTTGGATGGCCGCATACTTGAGGACGCGTGCTTTGCAGTCGTTGATGAATCGCTCGACCCCGTAGGACTCGATGTCCTTTTTTGAGTTGAATCCAGCTTCGCGCTCGACCTGCACCTCGACCCATAGTCCCTGGCAATCGAATCCGTTCTGCCAACGCTGATCGTGGCCGGTCATGGCGAAATAACGCTGATAAGCATCTTTGTAGGTGCGACCCCACGCATGGTGAACGCCCATCGGGTTGTTGGCGGTTATCGGACCGTCGAGGAAAGACCAGCGCTGCTTTCCCTTGTTCTGCTCGCGCAGGCGATCGAATGCCCGCGTCGACTCCCAAAGGTCGAGGATCTCGTGTTCACCCTTGACCAGGTCGGGGCTGCCTTCTACCCGGTTGAACATGTCTTCCTTTCGTGTTTGGTGCTACAGAAGAGCGGCCATCGCGTCGCTTCTTTCAGGATGGCGAACCCTCTATTTACTATATGGCCCGTTCACATCGGGGGTTTCGCAGCTTCTAGCGCGCCAGGGACTGAGGGGATCGGGAGCTGCTACGCCCCCGAACCCCCGTTCACTTCAGGGATTTCGCAGCTTCTAGCGCGCCAGGGACTTAGGGGATCGGGAGCTGCTACGCCCCCGAACCCCCGTTCACTTCAGGGGTTTCGCAGCTTCTAGCGCGCGAGGGACTGAGGGGATCGAGAGCTGCTACACCCCCGAACCCCCGTTTACTTCAGGGGTTTCGCAGCTTTCGCGCCAGGGACTGAGGGGCTCGGGAGCTGAAGTTTTCGTTGACCGGTGGTCTGGTGTGTGGTAAGGTGCGCCGATTTATTTTCGGGCGGGACGGGCTAGTGCCCATCGACCCTCGCTCTCACTTATCGAAGCCGAGGATCGCCCAATATGGCCAAGCAGGTCAGTTCCAATAAGAAACCAGGTGCCAAAAAGGCCGCCGCCAAGAAGACCGCGGCCACTTCCAAGTCGTCGGTGAAGAAGTCTAGTGCGCGATCGTCAAAGCCCGCGGCGACCAAGAGGCCGGTCGCCAAGAAGGCGGCGCCGAGCAAGAAGCCTGTAGCCAAGAAGCCCGTAGCTAAGAAGGCCCCGGCGACGAAAGGGCCCTTAGCCCCAAGGGCGGCCTCGAAGAAGTCTGCGTCGAGTAAGAAACCCGTTGCGAAGAAAACCGTCGCGAAGAAAACCGTAGCGAAGAAACCCGTAGTCAAGAAGGCGTCAGTAAAGAAGGCGGCTCCGGGCAAGAAGCCAATCCCCAAACTGGCTCCGGGCAAGCAACCGGCTGTTACTAAACCAGCTGCTCCTCAGAAGGCCCTGGGCAAAGGCCCGAAGCCGCCTGTCGAAAAAGCCCCAACGCTCAAGAGCAAGGCCACCGAGCCCAAGACCGGCAGTAAGACCAAAGGCAAGGCCAAGGCGGCCCCCGTCGAAGAGCTCCCACCGAAACCACGATTCATCCCACCAAGGCCTGCGCCGCCAAAGCCGCCGGTGATCAAAAAAGTTAAGCGGGTCAACTTCGACGCGAAAGCGCTCGAGGGTATCAAGCAGTCGCTTGAGGATGAACGAAAGGACCTGCTCGATCAACTCCGCGAGATCGAAGAAGCCACCTTCAGCACAACTCAAACGGAATCATCTGGAGAGGCAGGTTTTGATGATGATTACGCCGATGCGGGCAGTGCCACGTTTGAGCGACAAAAGGACCTGTCGATCGCTAACAACATCCAAGACTTGATCGACAAGATCAACAAGGCATTGGCCAAGATCCAGGACGGAAGCTATGGCTTATGCGAATCCTGCGGCCAGCCGATCTCGGCCGATAGGCTGAAAGCCCTGCCGAGCGTCCTTCTGTGCATCAACTGCAAGAAAGCAGAAGAGCGGCGGTAATCCCCTCAAGGAAGTACCTACGAGCATTCCTCGCAACAGCTGCTTTCATCGTCGCGCTCGATCGCATCAGCAAACTATGGGCCGAACAACAGCTCGCCGGCGGCAAACGGATCGCGCTCATCGGTCGATTTCTCGGTTTGAGCCTGGTTCACAATCCGGGAGGAGCGTTCGGGACGTTTCCTGGTGCCTCGCTGTTTCTGTTCATAGCCTCAGTCGCGATCGTTGGGGTGGTTATCAGGTGGGCATGGAAAGGCACAGCCTCTCCATATGCTCT
Organism: Actinomycetota bacterium; assembly: GCA_046262935.1. Classification (GTDB taxonomy): domain Bacteria; phylum Actinomycetota; class CADDZG01; order JAHWKV01; family JAHWKV01; genus JBHELT01. Next base: position 21,855 of record JBHELT010000008.1, read on the forward strand.
GGGACTCGTTCTGGGGGGCGGTCTTGGCAACGTGATCGACCGAATGGTGAATGCGCCTGGCATCATGCGCGGCAGAGTCACCGATTTCATCGATGTTTCATTCTGGCCCACCTTCAACTTCGCCGACTCGGCCATCGTGGTCGGCATCGTGTTGATCCTTCTGTCTAACAAGAGGCGGTCGGCCAAAGCCGCGGATGAAACGGGTGCAGATGATGCAAAGCTTTCGGATTGATACTACCGACGCAGGGATGCGCCTTGATCTTTGGTTGACCCGCAAAACAGGAACACCGCGCACCATCGTTCAACGATGGATCGCGGCCGGGGAAGTGACGATCGACGGTGCGAGGGCGACCAAGTCGCAGCGCGTTACCGATGGCGCCGAAGTGTTGGTGGTGAACGTTCCTGGGAAAGAGTCATCGGTACCAACGGCCGAGTTCGACGTGAGGTTCGAAGACGACCACTTAGCGGTGATCAATAAGCCTTCGGGAGTGGTGGTTCATCACGGACATGGCAACCCATCAGGAACCCTTGTAGACGCACTTGCCGACCGGATGCCGTTGGCGCCTTCGGCGGGGGAGGGTCGGGCCGGGATCGTTCACAGGTTGGACAAGGAAACTTCCGGATTATTGGTTGTCGCCAAAACCGACGCTTGCCACGAGATGCTGGTTCAGATGATGAAACAGCGGACGGTTCAAAGGGGATATGTCTGCGTGGTGCTTGGCTGGTTCAAGATGCCAACAGGCCGGATCGAGGCCCCCGTCGGCAGGTCGCCTCGCGATCCGCTTCGGATGGGGGTTACATCGCTTGGCAAAGAAGCAATCACAACCTTCAGTCTTCGCGAGCAGCTTGCCCAAACCTGCCTGGTGGACGTACAACTGGCAACCGGCAGGACCCACCAGATCAGGGTTCACATGGCTCATATCGATCATCCGGTCATCGGCGACCGAACCTATGGCGCCAGGACAATTGCGCTTGCTCGCCAGGTCGGACTGAAGCGGACGTTCTTGCATGCCTCATCGATCAGGTTTGCTCATCCGATGACGGGCGCGGATATTTTCATGGAGGAGGTCATGCCCCCAGACCTCACGACTGCCCTCGAGAAGTTAAGGGCCGAGCCTGAGGTCTGAGAAGTTGCTCCCAAGTCTCGGGGTACTCTTGAGGCAATGTTGAAGAGATCCGCGAGTGCGATGGTGCTTATCCTGCTTGCCGTCGGGTGCGCCAGGGGACAGCACCCTGCGCTGAGAGCAGGGGCCGAAAGGGGCTCGTCAACGTCGCCTTCTTCGGGCGCATCGCCCCGTAGCGGCGGCGCAGCCGGACAGGCGGGACAAGGGGGCCAGGGAAGCGGCTCACCGAGTCCATCGAAGGCGCCGAGCTCGCTGCCAACCAAGGGGGCATCCCTTGCACCTTCTGCAGTGCGCCCAGCCCAGGCCGCAGAGCGGTTGTTCGACGAAACTGGGGCGACGACCTTGAGCGGCTGCTACGACCGAACCCAAGCACCTCCGACTCCAAGCCGACTCACGATCGATCCGGCCGACGGAGACAGGCAACGGCTCGTTCGCGACCGGGGGACCCAAGAACATCCCAACGTGACAACGGCGATCGTCCAGTACCGGGTGGACGGCATCTACCTCGTTTACCTCAGTCAGACGTCGGGATTCGCGCTTGTATCGACGACCGAGTTCATGCCATCGCCCCCCGTGTTGCTCGTGCCCGCCCACCCATCGGTTGGTCAGTCGTGGGCTTTCGTCCTCACCTCGACCGATGGGAAGGTGACGGTCGACTCGAATAACAGCGTCGACTCCATCGGCGAATCGGTGACCATCGGCAACGGGCAGAACCGTTCGACGGACAAGATAACCACCAACTCCCACATAACAGGCCAGACCCAAGACGGCCCGGTGGATATGACCACGGTTGCCTCGGCTTGGTATGACCGCTCGCTCAGTTTCCAGGTGAAGGAGCAGAGTCATACCGACGGAACGGTCAGTGTTGGATGTAAAGTCACCTCAGATATCCAGGCCCTGATCCAGAAGGTCTGAAAACACATCTTCCATAGCGGCCCATTCGGGGCTAAGATGGAATGACATCGTTGTAATTCATTTCCCCAAGATTTCGGTCGTCCACGGCTCGATAGGTGCTGTGGGCGACCCTTAAGAAGGCTGGCGTGACCCGGGGGCCGGGTCTTGAACGGAGGGCGCTTGAGTTTCGTACATCTTCACTCACATTCTGAGTATTCGATGCTTGATGGGGCGAGCCGCATCAAGGAGATGTTCGCCAGGGCCAAGGAATTGCAGATGCCAGCCGTTGCCCTCACCGATCACGGCGTCATGTACGGGGCCATCCCTTTCTATCTCGAAGGCAAGGCTGCAGGCATCAAGCCGATCGTTGGGATGGAAGCCTATGTGGCTCCCAAGAGTCGGTTCGATCGATCAACGGGCAGGGACGACTGGTATTTCCACCTGACCACACTCGCGGCAAACAACGCCGGCTATCGAAACCTGATGCGTCTTTCGTCGCTCGGATTCACAGAGGGCTACGACTCACGCTCGCGGCGGCCGCGAGTAGACAAGGAACTTCTCGCAAGACATTCCGATGGTTTGATCGTGTTGTCGGGGTGCCTTTCGGGCGAGATCCCTAAGAACATAGTGGGAAACCGCCTCGACGAGGCCACGCTGGTTGCCTCGGAGTACAAAGAGATATTCGGCGACCGCTATTTCCTCGAGATTCAGAACCAGGGACTGAAGGAACAAGCTCCCCTCAACGAAGCCATCGCCGAGATGGGCAAGAAGCTCGGGATTGGTCTGGTTGCCACCAACGATTCCCATTACACCCATAAAGACGATGCCGAGGCCCACGACATCCTTCTTTGCATCCAAACGGGCAAAGAGCTATCCGACACCAATCGTATGAAGTTCGATACCGATCAGTTTTATCTGAAAAGCCGCGAAGAGATGTCCGACGCTTTCCCTGAGTATCCGGATGCCATCGAGAACACCTTGAAAGTTGCGGAGATGTGCGAAATCGACATCGAGTTGTACAAGATGCTTATCCCGCAATTCGAAGTGCCCAACGGCCATACCCTCACAACGTTCCTCAGGGAACTGACCGAGCAGGGGATCAGGCGGCGCTACCCCCAGATCACTCAGCAGATCGAAGACCGATACCGCATGGAACTAAAAGTCATCGACGAGATGGGGTTCTCAGGCTACTTCTTGATCGTTTCCGACTTCGTAGGATGGGCCAAAGCGCATGGAATAAGAGTGGGACCAGGCAGAGGATCGGTTGGCGGCTCGATCGTCGCATACGCCCTAGGGATCACCGAACTCGATCCACTAAGGTGGAACCTTGGCTTCGAAAGATTCCTGAACCCAGGTCGCAAGTCCATGCCCGATATCGATATCGACTTCGACGAGCGACGCCGCGGCGAGGTCATCCGATACGTCACCGAGAAATACGGCGAGGACCGCGTAGCCCAGATCATCACCTTTTCTACGATCAAGGCCAAGGCTGCGATCCGTGATGCGGCCCGAGTGCTCGGGTTCCCTTACGCGGTTGGGGACCGGCTGGCGAAGATGTATCCACCGTCGATCCTTGGTAAGGACGCACCCTTTGTTTCGTGTTTCCAGAAAGACTTCGAATGGCCATCGAACACCGGGAAGAATCAGGCCTACGACGCCGCGGCTGAGCTTCGCAAGGCATACGAGACCGACGACGTCTCGCGACAGGTTATCGACACCGCACGCAAACTCGAAGACCTGCGCCGTCAGCACTCCGTCCACGCCGCGGGTGTCGTGATTGGACACGAACCCCTTACGAACCACGTCCCCGTGCAGAAGACAGACGGCGAAACGGTAACGCAGTACGAGATGACTGCCATCGAGAAGATAGGCCTTTTGAAGATGGACTTCTTGGGCCTTCGCAACCTGACGGTGATCGGCGATGCGGTTGCACACATCAAGGTGAACCGGGGCGACGAGGTAGATGTCGACAACCTTGCCCTCGACGATCCAAAGGCTTACGTGCTCCTGCAGAATGCAAGCTCGGCAGGGATCTTCCAGATGGAATCGGGCGGCATGACGCGGCTCCTCAAATCCTTGAAACCGGACCGTTTCGAAGAGATCGCGGCACTCATCGCTCTTTACCGGCCGGGACCCATGGAAGAGATCCCACGCTACGTCAAGGGTAAGCATTCGCCCTCTTCCGTAACTTACTTCCACCCTCTGCTAGAGACGGTCCTCACCGACACCAATGGTGTGATCGTTTACCAAGAGCAGGTTACCGAGATGCTTCAAGTCGTGGCAGGTTTCACTCCGCAAGAGGCCGACATGATCCGGTACGCGATCGGTAAGAAGAAGAGCGAAGAACTTGCCAAATGGAAGGAACGGTTCGAGGCAGGGTGCTCCGTGTCGGGCCTGACCGACAAAGAGGCCCACGATCTGTGGGAACTCATCAAGCCGTTCGCGGGCTACTCGTTCAACCGAGCACATGCCAACGGTTACGCGCTCGTGGCCTATCAGACGGCATGGTTGAAAGCGCACTACCCAGTTGAATTCATGGCGGCGCTTTTGACTTCGGTGAAAGACAAGGTCGACAAGATGCCTATCTACTTGGCCGAGAGCCGTGCCATGGCGATAAAGGTTCAGCCTCCCAACGTGAATGAGTCGATGCTCGACTTCACTCCTCGGGGCGATGAGATCCTCTTCGGATTGTCGGCCATCCGCAACGTTGGTGAGCAAGTCGCCGAGCGTATCATCGAAGCGCGTTCCAAAGGGAGCAACTTCCGAGACTTCCATGACTTCTTGAAGCGGGTCGATCCAAGCTGCCTGAACCGTAAGGTGATGGAGAGTTTAGCCAAGGCAGGCGCGTTCGATGCGATGGGTATCGACCGCAATTGCATGCTTGCGCCAGACCCCAAGAGCGAGACCGGTGGCCTCACCTTGAGCGATCAAGCAACGCGGATCATCGAAACGGTTATGACCGAACGACGGTCCGAAGACGCCGGCCAATTCTCGCTGTTCGCAGGCCAAGCCAAGGAACAACAAAGAGAAAGTGGCGATGCGTTCCAGGCGGCGATGGTCGGTTTGGATATCGCCAAGGCAGACCTTCTGACGGCTGAGAAAGAGATGTTGGGTTTCTACGTTTCGGAACATCCGCTCGCGGCCGTCGAATCGGCCCTCAGGTACCAATCCGAGATCGAGATCCCCGACATCGCCGAGAGCCCAGATGGGTCCGTTAAGACGATCGGTGGGATCTTGTCGCGGATGACTCGCAAGTTCACCAAGAAGGGCGATCTCTGGTTCACGGGAACCCTCGAAGATATGTTGGGGTCGATCGAGGTCATCTTCTGGAACAAAACGGTCAATGACACTGCTCCTGACCTTTTGAAGGATGACCAGATCGTGCTCATCAAGGCCCGCATAGAAGTGCGGGACGAGAGCGCAAAGTTGGTGGCGCTGCACGTAAGCCGTCCCGACCTGTCTGGATCGGCAACCCCTCTTCGGATCAAGATGGCCGCGGCCGCATGTCGCCCGGACAGACTGGAAGAATTGAAGGTGATCCTGCAGTCACACCCAGGGCCATCGCCGGTCCTTCTGCACCTACTTGGCTCGGGCAAAACGACAGTGCTTAAGCTGGGGGGGTTCTCAGTTGAGCTGCGCAATGGCTTGTTCGCAGAACTAAAGGCAGTTCTCGGCCCCGAAGCTCTGGTTTAGAATCCCAGACTTCCAAGACAAGAAGGTACTCGATTGATAAAACATGGTGATCGACTCACAGCCGTATCTGGGGTATCGCTGTTCCAAGGGCTTTCCAAGGCAGACCTCAAGAGGGTCCTCAAGGAATTCGAGGAACAGTCGTTCTCGGAAGGGCAGACCATCGTGGCCGAGGGGCAAAGTGGCGGCAGGTTCTATGTCGTACTCAATGGTCGCGTTGATGTGGTTATAGGTGGGAAGAAGAAGAAGCAACTCAGCTCCGGCGCATCGTTCGGCGAGATGTCACTCATCGATTCACAGCCCCGAAGCGCCACCGTGATTGCCGCAACCCACGTAGACACCCTTGCGATCGCCTCGTGGAATTTCTTGGCTTTATTGGAGGAGAACTTCACCATAACCAAGAAGGTGATGGGCCAGTTGACCAAGCGGGTCCGCGAGCTTGACAAAGCTCTCACCGACTGACTTCTGCATGGCGTGCTTCAGGTGTGAACGGATCCAAACCGATCCGGCCAAGGGTGCCTCCCCCTGGGTCAGGCTGGTTGTGCAGGGTGAGCAGGTTCTGCTCTGTCCCATCTGTCAGTCGGAGGTCACAGACTTCTACGCTCTAGGCGATCGATGCCCCGAGTGTTCAAGTACAAGGTTGAATGTCGTTATGGATTCGGTCATCTGCAAGTCCTGTGGGCGCGACTATGACCGGGCTGAGTTCAAAGCGTTGCAGACATGAACGAGATCGCAGAACCAAAAGAAGACAACGCCGCCCTTCTTCTTCGCTTATTGAGGCTTGGATTCATCCTTGGCGGAACGATTTCGATCGCGATCGGCTTATGGATGGTCATCGATCCGGCAGGGTGGTACTCGTTGTTCCCCGGTTACATCAAAGACTTCGGTCCCCAGAACGATCACTTCATCCGTGATCTGGGAGGTTGGTATGCAGCGGGCGGTGCTCTGCTGCTCATGGCCGCGGGCAACCCGCGGCGCTTGGGAGGTGTTGCGCTTGTAGTCAATCTCATCTCTGTTGGCGCGCATGCCGCAGAGCACCTAGCTGAGGTTTTCACCGGAGCGGTCGGCGCGAAACATCTGATCATCGATGCCCCCGGCGTTCTGTTTCCTTTCATCATCCTCGTCGTCATGACGTGGATATGGTGGAACCTTCAGAGCAAAACGTAGACTCTGCCGATGAAACATCTAGATCTCACGCAAGATCGATCAGCGCGCATCGAGAGAAGAGACATCTCAGGTGGGCCGGTCGATGTGGTTCGCGGCATCATCTGCGACGTTCAAGAACGCGGGGATGAGGCACTGTTCGAACTTACGCAAAGGTTCGATGGGGCGAAACTGGATTCATTGATCGTGACCACCGAAGAGATTGACGCCGCATTCGCCAACACGCAGGAGGCGACGATCGAAGCACTGCGTGAGATGAAGTCGCGGATCGCTTTGTTCGCAGAACATCAAGCCTTGAAGCCATGGCGCGCAGAGGTTGGCGGTGGGATCGTAGGCGAAGTGGTGAGTCCGGTTAGGACGGCCGGGATCTATGTGCCTGGTGGAAGAGCCGTTTACCCATCGTCAGTTTTGATGGGAGCCGTTCCTGCCAAGGTCGCGGGCGTTGCCCGGGTGGTTCTTTGCGTACCACCTGCAGCCGACGGTTCGGTCCCCGATGCAACGCTCGCCGCGGCCCGTATCGCCGAAGTGACCGACGTGTTCAAAGTTGGCGGTGCCCAAGCCATCGCCGCGATGGCCTTCGGGACCGAAACCATCCCCAAGGTCGACGTCATCGCAGGGCCAGGCAATATCTATGTGGCGCTGGCCAAGCGTGAGGTGTCGGGGACCGTTGGCATCGATGCGGTAGCCGGCCCCAGCGAGATCGCCATCGTGGCTGATGGCTCCGCCGACCCTTCGATGATCGCTATCGACATCATCGCTCAGGCGGAGCATGGACCAGACGGAGCCTTCTGCTTGGTGACCTGGTCGAAAGACCTGGCTGCCGATTTCGAGCGCGTCCTAGAAAACATGCTCGATGAATTATCGGCGTCAGACCATCTGCGTAGCGCTGTGAATGAGGGAACGACCGTCGCGATCGTCAAGGATCTTGAACAGGCCGTCCAGGTGATCAACGACTTCGCACCAGAGCACTTGGAACTGATCTTCGAGGGAGCGTCGGGGACCGAGGCCCTTTTCGGGTACGCAGGCGCTATCTTCATCGGCCAATACTCGCCTGTACCGCTCGGCGATTACATGGCGGGAACTAACCACGTGCTGCCAACTGCGGGCGCCGCCGCGTGGGCATCGGGACTTCGGGCATCGCACTTCCAGAAGACCTCAGCTGTCATCGAACACTCCAAACACTCCTTGGAGCGCGCGGCGAGTCATATCGAACAGCTGGCAAGCGTAGAGGGCCTCCCGATCCATCATGAAGCGGTGAAGAGACGATCTCCCGATGTTCTCCAATGAGCGAACGGACCATCGCGGGGGATCACGATGAGTGAATACGCGGTCGCGTCAGCAGGAAGTGGACAAGGCCCCGCCGATCAGCGCGATGAGGCAAGATGTAGGCCTGATGGATCCTGAACTAAGAGAACGCATCGGGGGCAGGGCCGACCTTGCCGACGTGGCCCCCTATCGGGTGCCACAACTAGACGCGCCTGTAAAACTGAACACCAACGAGAGCCCTTATCCTCCTCCCGAGGCCTTCATCGTAGACCTTAAGGCCAGGATCGATCGGATCCGTTTCAACCGTTACCCCGAGCGCGACTTCCCTTTGGTGCGTGAGGCTCTTGCCCGCCACATAGGAACCCTGTCTGACCGCATCTGGGTCGCTAACGGCTCGAACGAGATCTACCTTCAGTTGTTGCTCACGTTCGGGGGGGCCGAGCGCAAGGCTATGACGTTCGAACCGACATATGGCATGCACTCACAGATCATCCGCATCTCGGGGACCCGAATGCTGCGGGGCCGACGAAACCCCGACTTCTCGCTGCAGCTGGAGGCAACGCTAGAGGCCATCGATGTGCAGAGGCCAGACATCGTTTTCCTATGTTCGCCGAACAACCCAACCGGCAATACGCACACCGAAGAAGAGATCGCAGCCGTTTGCGCCCGGGCCCCAGGGATCGTCCTGCTCGACGAGGCCTATGCCGAGTTCTCGGGCACTACCTACGCAAGGCTCATCGAAGACTTCGATCACTTGGTCGTGACCAGGAGTTTCTCGAAAGCCTGGCGGCTCGCGGGGGCCCGCATCGGGTATCTGCTGGCCCAACCGTGGGTGATCGAAGAACTGCAGAAGGTACGGCTGCCTTACCACCTGTCGGCATTGACTCAAGCAGTAGCGCTCACCGCTGTGGATCATGCTGGCGAACTCCTCTCCACCGTCGAGACCATTCGTCACGAACGTGATCGACTTTGGACCGAACTTTCCACAACAAGGTCCATAACTGCATTTCCAAGCCAGGCGAATTTCATCTTGTTCAGGACTCAAGAGCGGCCCGCGACCCAAGTGTGGCAGGGACTTTTGGACAAAGGCATCCTTGTTCGTGATTTCTCCGACGTGCAGGGTCTTGAAGACTGCCTTCGTGTTTCAGTAGGCACGCCCGATGAAGATGAGAAGTTCTTGGAATCGTTGAGTGAGCAGCTCGTTCGATGAGGATCGCCGAAGTAGAGAGAACAACGAACGAGACATCCATAAGAGCGCGAATCGATCTGGATGGAACAGGTGAGACCTCCGTCTCAACAGGTGTTGGGTTCTTCGACCACATGCTCGAGCAACTCGGCAAGCACTCATGCATCGACATAGAACTGAAAGCCGAAGGCGACCTCCAAGTCGATTCTCACCACACCGTCGAAGACGCGGGCATCGTTCTTGGCAGCGCCATCGCCGAAGCCCTCGCCGACAGGGCCGGAGTTTCGCGCTACGGCTGGAGCATCGTTGTTATGGAAGAGGCCTGCACGCAGGTGGCTCTTGATCTTTCGGGCCGCCCTTTGCTCGTATACGAAGTCGAAGTACCCGCCGAGGCGATCGGTAATTACGACCCGGACCTTACCGAGGAGTTCTTCATGGCCCTTAGCCGTTCATCGGGCATGACCCTTCATGTGCGCGGGCTCTCGGGCAAGAATTCTCATCACATCGTTGAATCGGTTTTCAAGGCAGTTGCTCAGGCTCTTAGGTCTGCAGTCACGGTCGACCCGAGGAATCAGGGCCGTGTCCCTTCGACGAAGGGCAGCCTTTGAAAGCGGGCATAGTCGATTACCGGATGGGCAATCTGGCCAGCATCTCGAAAGCACTCGAGGCGGTTGGGGCTCGTGTGACGGTTTCCGATGCCCATGCTGAACTCGCCGACTCAGACCTATTGGTTCTGCCTGGGGTTGGTAACTTCGCCGCGGGTATGGCTAACATCAACAGGCTCGGACTAAGAGCTTTCATCGGCGACTGGGCGCATTCGGGTAAGCCCCTTCTTGGGATATGCCTGGGTATGCAGTTGTTGTTCGACTCGTCCGAAGAGGGCGAGTCCGATGGGCTAGGGGTATTGAAAGGAAGGGTTGTTCGATTACCCGCGGGCATGAAGGTCCCTCATATGGGCTGGAACACCGTGGATGTTGCTGACCATGAGGCGGGCCCTTTGAAGGGCCTCGACGGAAGGAGTTTCTACTTCGTGCATTCTTACGTGTGCGTTCCCGATGCGAGCATCGTGTCCGCGACGACCGAGTATGGCATGACGTTCGCGTCGGCCATCAGGTCTGGCGCGATAACCGGCTTTCAATTTCACCCGGAGAAAAGCAGCGCCGATGGCGTGGAACTTCTGCGGGGCACTTTGATGGTAGCGGCATGAAGCCTTCGATCTTGGTTGCTGTCGATATCGTCCAAGACCAGGTCGTTCGATTGACTCGCGGCGAATTGCGAGACCTGACCGTCTATGGGCACGACCCCGTCGAAACGGCCGTCGAATGGGAGGCCAACGGGGCCGACCGGCTGCATGTCATCGATCTCGACGCCGCGATAAGGCCTGGTCAGAGCAACTCAAAGGCCATCGAAACGCTCATCGAACGTGTCGGAATACCGGTTCAGGTTGGTGGGGGCATCAGGACCGTTCAAGCCGCTGCCTCTTGGATCGAAAAAGGAGCAGACAGGGTTTGCGTCGGAACCAAATCACTCGATGACGCATTCTTGAAAGAGGCAGTCAAAGAACTCGGCGAAAAGATGGTCGTCGCTATAGACGCCAGGGCGGGGCGTGTTCGAGTGATGGGATGGCAAGAAGCCTCCGAGGCCAACTTCATCGATTTCGCCAAGCACGCCGAGGACGCGGGAGTTGCCCGGATCATGTTCACCGACATCGATCGCGATGGAACATTGAACGGCCCCAACTTGGAAGCCGTCGAAGAACTGCTGGACGCAGTTTCGATCCCAGTGATCGCATCGGGCGGTGTTCACAGTGCCCATGACATACGCGGTTTCGTGAAACTGTCCGACAAGGGCCTTGAAGGGATCATCATCGGCAAGGCCTTGTATTCCGGGACCCTTACGCTTGCCGACGCCAAGGAAGCCGCCGAGCAGGCCTGATCGTGCTGGCAAAAAGGGTGATTCCCTGCCTCGATGTCGACCGAGGTCGGGTTGTGAAAGGGGTCAAGTTCACGGATATCGTCGATGCCGGTGATCCCGTGGAACTGGCAGCTCTCTACGATGCACAGGGCGCGGATGAATTGGTCTTCCTCGACATCACAGCTTCGCATGAAGGACGCGAGACCATCATCGATGTCGCCAGAAGGACCGCAGAGCAGGTCTTCATCCCGCTGACCGTTGGTGGCGGGGTCCGGAGCATCAATGACGTCCAACGATTACTCCGCTCGGGCGCCGACAAAGTGGCGGTCAATACAGCCGCGGTTGAGCGTCCAGGTTTGATAGGGGAGGGGGCCGAGCGGTTCGGTGTTCAGTGCATCGTTGTTGCCATCGATGCCAAGCGCGAGGCCGGAGGTTCTGAAGACTGGGAGGTGTACACGCATGGCGGGAGACGGCCAACCGGGATCGATGTCATCGGATGGGCTGCCAACTGCGAGGAACTTGGCGCGGGAGAGATCCTGCTGACTTCCATGGACCGTGACGGAACCAAAGACGGGTACGACGTCGCCCTTGTGGAGGCCGTGAATGACGTTGTGAACATCCCGGTGATCGCTTCTGGCGGGGCGGGGAGGCTCGAACACTTCTCGGAAGCGATAAACAAGGGCCGTGCCGACGCAGTGCTTGCCGCTTCGTTGTTCCATTTCGGCGAATTGTCGATATCCGAAGTCAAGGCGCATATGCGCGATGAGGGAATCGTGGTCAGGACTTGAGGGACTAAGACAGGTAGAGCGAACGGATCTTGTCTGAGGTCCTCGTGGCAAGCGCTTGACAGGTGAGCGTTGGGTTGGGCCCCCCAAGGCCGTTGGCGAATACTGAGTTATCCGCTATGAACAGACCCTTCACTTCATGCGATTCACAGTTAGCGTCGACTACCGAAGACGTGGGGTCGTTGCCCATCCGCATGGTGCCCATCGGATGTGAAACAAATGTGTCCATATCGGTGCGATGGATGTGATTGGCACCAGCAGCGCGCAAAACCTCGGCCGCTTTCACCGAAAGCCACTCTCGCCTCTTCGTAGAAGTTTGCGTCTCGTGATACACCATCAGTGGCACAGTTCCGTGTTCGTCGGGACCGAACTGTTTGTCCACGGTGACGCGGTTGTCTGGATGTTCTTCGTCGTCGACGCAGACAAGGACCGAAAGAGCATGCGAGTAGGCATCGTGCCAGGGCCGAGTCTTTTCTCCCCATGATCTGCCGCGAGAGTCCCATGGTCCGGCCATGTCCTCGCCAGCCCATATGCGACCCGCGCCATTCAAAGTGATCGAATACGACTGAGGTTCGAGTCCTTGAGTGAACAAGCATCCGTATCCGGGGAAGTCTGCCCGCGCCATTGTCACCTGACCCACATCTTGCTGAACTTCTTGATCGAAGAATCCCGTGACAACGTCTTGAAGGTGCGTTGTGAACCACCGACCCACTGCATCGGATGAGTTGGGAAGGTCTGAGTTGAGCCACAACCTTGGGCTCTCGACCGTTCCGGCTGACAGAACCACAACCTTAGCGCTGGCCTCATGCAGTTCTGCGGACGAGTCGCGCCATGCAACTCCTGTCGCTTTGCCGTCGGTGGTCAATATCTTCGTCACGTATGACTCGGGCCGGATCTCGCATCTGCCGGTCGCAACTGCGACTGGCACATAGGAAACATTCGTTGACCGTTTCGCCTTCCGTTCTATCGGCGCTCCCTGCGGGTTGGAACAGCCGATGATGCAATGTCCGCACATCGTGCAGCCGTCGGCTTCGGGCCACCTGAGCCCTTTCGACATATCCGCGATCGGCAGGATCGCGTTGTTCGATGGACGCCAGCATTCGGCTTCGACATCGTAGGAATCCTTGCGCACGAGGCCTACCGCCTCGCATCCTTCGGCGAACAGCACGTCCTTTTCGGCGAGGGTGCTGACCTGCGAAACAGGAAGGAATGCTTCGACCTTCTCGTAATAAGGCACGAGGTCATCGTAGGTGATCGGCCAGCCGCTTCGGGCGATCGCTTCGGGATAGGCCCTCACAGAGATGGCGTTGTAATGCTGTGTCGTTCCGCCTACCCCAGCGATCTGATACATCAACCAAACACCGTCGCGCCGGCGAGCCCAAGGTGGCTTGGTGCGGTCGGCGGGTCCCCACCGGAAAGCACCATCGACTAACGATGACATGTCATGTTGAAGTCGCGTGTAATGCGCGTCGAGGTCCTTGTACCAGGGACCCGCTTCGAGCACCAGAACCTCAGCACCAGCCTCCGCCAGCTCCTTGGCGACTACGGCGCCGCCCCCGCCGCATCCGATGACGATCACATCAGGCATACTCAGCAACCCCATCCGAAGGGCCGTGGTATCCAAGCCTCGCCCAAACTCTTTCGTGTTCGGGATTTGCTTCGGAGTAATTCTGGCCGAGAGTGAAGAGGAAAAATGCGTCGATGACGTCGCTCACGTCATTCGATGGATCCTCAAGCATGGTGACGAAAACCTTTCCTCGCCCATCGTCATCGAGCTCGATGAAGCGCTTTCCGGCTTCTACATCGGACGCGAATGCATCGAGCAATCCGTTGATAAGCACCGGGTAGCCTTCCATCGCACCGTTGAAAAGTTCCGCGACTTTGATATGCAGGCCCAATGCTGACGACCCGGGAAGGATCGTGTCAGCAGCGCTCGCGAAGGTCTGCAATACCTCGTCATCGATCATGTGCGCAACACTTTATGCCAACCAAGGCAGGTATGGCGCGCTTTTCATGGGCGGCCCCCAGGTGGTCCCATGATTCGAAGCGCAAGGTCCAGCGCAGGGACCGAATGCGTTATGGCCCCGACCGATATGGCGTCGGGTCCCAACTTTGCGATCTTTTCTACCGTCTTGATTGTCACTCCTCCCGAGACCTCCAGGAAAACTCGGCCCCTGGTAACCGCTACCGCCTGCTTGATGGTGGGAAGATCTGCGTTGTCGAGCAGCACGCGGTCGGCCCCGGCCTCGATAGCTGCTTCGAGCTCTCCTAGGTCCCGCACCTCGACCTCGGCTTCGAGATTGGGGTTGGCTTTGGTGCGCTTCACGGCTTCGGCCAATCCGCCGGAAAGTTTCGTGTGATTGGTCTTGATCAAGATCGCGTCATACAAGCCCGCCCTGTGAAGTTGGCCGCCGCCGATGGTGACCGCATAGCGCTGGACCGCTCGAAGACCGGGCAATGTTTTGCGGGTGCAAAGGATCCTCACCCCCAAAGGAGTGCAGATATCGACGAATGCTGCAGTCATAGTGGCGACTCCGCTGAGGTGCTGAAGGAAGTTAAGGGCTACGCGCTCGGCCGCAAGGATGGCCCTGGCCCTTCCTGAGATATCGCAAACCACGTCACCTTCAGCCAGTGAGGCACTGTCTTTCGCGCGCCAATCGATGGCAACTGACTTGTCGACGACGTGGAAAACAACCTCCGCCACAGGCGTTCCGGCCAATATGCCCGCCGATTTGGCTACGATCTGGGCCCGAGCTGGCTGGTCGATCCGGACGATCCGCTTGGTGGTTATGTCCCCGGCCTCGCCCAGGTCCTCGGCAAGAGCGCGTCGCGCGAGGTCTTCGAGTTCGGCTCGGTTGAGTTGAGGTATTCCGCCCATAAGTCGACCGATTCTGACAGGTGTCGACGCTAGGGGTTACGCTTTCGATGGATATGGCAACTCTCGCAACAGACCTCATCTCGCGTTCATTCGATGAATGGGCGTATAAGGTCCGCCGATTGGCGGAGCAGACGAACGCGGTCATCCTTGCCCACAACTATCAGGTTCCTTGGATCCAGGAGGTCGCCGATCATGTTGGCGACTCGCTAGAGCTGTCCAGGCTCGCCGCCGAGACAGACGCCGACACCATCGTTTTCTGTGGAGTCCATTTCATGGCCGAGACAGCCAAGATCTTGTCCTATGACAAGAAGGTGCTGATCCCAGACCTCGAAGCCGGCTGCTCATTGTCCGAAACGATCACCGCCGATCAGTTGCGGGAATGGAAGGCAGAGTATCCCGGAGCCGTTGTGGTTTCTTACGTCAACACTTCGGCAGAGGTGAAAGCCGAGTCCGACTATTGCTGCACCTCGGCCAACGCGCCCAAGATCGTGGAATCGATCCCCGAGGACAAAGAGATCTTGTTCCTGCCCGACATGTTCCTCGGAGCCCATGTCGAACGGGTCACCGGCCGCAAGATGCATCTTTGGATGGGCGAGTGCCATGTGCATGCGGGCATCCATCCCGCTGATATCCAGAGGCGGTTGAACGAGTATCCCGACGCCGAGTTCTTGATCCATCCCGAGTGTGGCTGTGCATCGCAAGCGCTTTATCTAGTGTCGACCGGCGACCTTCCGGCCGACCGGACCCATCTCCTTGGCACCGCAGGGATGCAGTCGCGGGCTATCCGATCCAAAGCATCCAGACTTGTTGTTGCCACCGAAACTGGATTACTCCATAAACTGCGCAAAGAGAACCCAGAGAAAGAATTCATCGCGGCGAACGAAGCCGCGATCTGTCGGTACATGAAAACCATAACGCCGGACAAACTGCTAAAGAGCCTCGAAGACCAACTCTTCGAGGTGACCGTTCCCGTCGAGGTCGCCGATAGAGCGCGGCTGGCATTGGAGCGGATGATCTCGATCATCTGAGTGAACACCGATCTCAAGTTCGATCAGAACGGACTGATCCCTGCGATCGTGCAGGACGCGTCGTCGAACGAAGTACTGATGATGGCTTGGATGAATGAAGAATCGCTGCGATTAACGATCGAACAAGGCACCACATGGTTCTGGAGCAGGAGCAGGCAGGAACTTTGGAACAAAGGGGCCACTTCCGGCAATCTGCAACACGTCACCGAGATGCGATACGACTGTGACGGCGATGTGGTCTTGATCAAGGTGCACCCGGATGGTCCCGCCTGTCACACCGGCGAGCGAACCTGCTTCTACCGGGATCTTCAAGTCCAGCCGAGTTGAGCAACTATTCGATCTCGAAGGAGCAGTTCCAACAACTTTCGCGCGAACATAACCTCATACCGGTGACCACAGAAGTCGTCGCCGACCTCGAGACCCCTGTATCCGCCTTCATGAAGGTGGCGGGCAAGAACCCTGCATTCTTGCTCGAGTCGGTCGAAGGCGGCGAACGCTGGGGTCGGTACTCATTCATCGGCTTGGATCCGCTGCTGACGATGACTTCCAACGATGGCAAGGTTGAATTCGAAGGGAAGGCGGGGTTCGACCCTAGCGGACTCGATCCACTCGAGGCTTTCAGGCGATTGCTGCAGGCGTTTCGAACCCCGGGACTCGGCAGCGACATCCCCTTTTTCGCAGGAGCGGTTGGTTACCTTGGGTACGACGTCGTTAGGTATCTAGAAGCCCTTCCGAACGGGGCGCGAGACGACGTTGGGGCCCCCGAGGTACTCATGATGGTTGCCGGGCGGGTCTTGGTTTTCGACCATCTTCGACAGCGCATGACGATCGTCACCAACATCGCCGCGGAAGATGACTACGAAGAAGCCTTGAGTGCCACGGATGAAACGATCGCATCTCTCACCCGCCCGCTTTCGTATGAGCCACTCAGGCCGGCGGCAGTCGAGACCGTGGAGCTTCCGCCATCCACCATGACTAAGGAGCGTTTCCATGATGCGGTGAAGAAGGCTAAGGAATACATAATCTCCGGGGACATATTCCAAGTCGTGTTGTCTCATCGATTCAGCACCGAGACCAAGACCGATGAGTTCGATGTCTACAGGGTCCTCAGATTGATCAATCCCAGTCCATACATGTTCTTCATCAGGCATCCCGATGTGACCGTCCTCGGCTCATCGCCCGAACCGCTCGTCAGGGTTCATGGCAGGCACATCGTTCAAAGACCGATCGCAGGAACCAAGCCCCGAGGCAAGACCGAGGAAGAAGACCAAGCCATCGAGATGGCCTTCATCGAAGACGAGAAGGAGAAGGCTGAGCACGTGATGCTGGTTGATTTAGCTCGAAACGACATCGGACGCGTCGCAGCCTACGGTTCTGTTCGGGTTGATGAATCGATGGTTGTCGAAAAGTATTCGCATGTGATGCATCTTGTGTCGCAGGTTTCGGGTGAACTCGCTGACGGCAGAACCTCGCTCGACGCCCTATACGCCTCTTTCCCTGCAGGCACGGTTTCGGGGGCCCCCAAGATCAGAGCGATGCAGATCATCGATGAGTTAGAGCCAACGCGAAGAGGCCCTTACGCTGGGGTGGTCGGATACTTCGATTTCGCGGGGAACCTTGACACTTGCATCGCGCTTCGCACGGCATACGTGAAGGACGGTCAGATCCATATCCAGGCGGGCGCAGGCATCGTAGCCGACTCGGATCCCGCCGAAGAATGGCTCGAGACCATAAGGAAGGCCAAGGCTTTGCTCTTTGCGGTTGCTGCGGCAGACTTTCACTGAAACTTCATCACTTCGTGGAGAGAGCCAGACTTGCAGGGGCGAATATCTAGCTATGGACACAACTAGCAGAACAGGCAAGGGCGAAGTCCTCGTGATCGAGGATGAGACGCACATCGCCGACATCGTGAAGATGTACCTCGAACAAGAGGGGTATCGGGTCAGGCATGCAGCGTCGGGAGAGCAGGGTCTTGCCCTCTTCGAGGAACGTCCGGCCAACCTGGTTGTCCTCGACATCGCCCTGCCTGGGATCGACGGCATCGAAGTTTGCAAACGACTCAGGGCGACCAGCGGTGTGGCTGTGCTCATGCTTACCGCACGCAGTGAAGAAGTCGACCGGATCGTTGGCCTCGAGATCGGTGCCGACGACTACATGACCAAGCCATTTTCTCCAAGGGAGCTCGTGGCGAGGGTAAAGGCCATCCTTCGTCGCGTTGATGCTCCAACCGCACATAGCGGGCCCTTGACGGCCGGCGGCACAACGCTGTGGCCCGAAAGACGCGAGGTGACCGTAGACGGCGAACCCGCATACCTTACGACCAAAGAGTTCGACCTCGTTGCGTATCTCGTTCAAAACAAGGGCCTGGTACTAACGCGGCCTCAGATCATGTCAGCGGTATGGGGTTACGAGTTCTACGGCGGCGAACGGACCATCGATGCTCACATACGAACGATCCGCAAGAAGCTGGGCGAAACTCTCCCGCTCACGACGGTCAGAGGGGTTGGCTACAAGATAGAGCATGACCGCTCAAGGTAGTTCCTCAGTTCCGGTCAGCCGCTCCATAAGCACCAAATTGGTCGCGGCGATGATCGCAACCGCCTTGCTTTCCGTCTTCCTCGTATCGCTCGTGGGGATAAGGCTCATCCGGCAAGCCGCAGACCGCTATGCCTTCAGCGAATTAAGGCGCGAAGCCGACTCGATCGCGTCGGAGGCGAATTTCTTACAGAAGAATCCAACTGCAACCCTGCGGTTCCTGCGACGAGTATTGGACCTTCCGGGGACAGCGCTCTACCAGATGAATGGCGACAGCGCAGTTACTCTGCTAGGTGGTAACCAAGCCGTGCCGATCACCGCGTCAGACATCGTGATCCTTTCCAAAGGCCAAGTGCTGCAAGGTATCCGTGAGACACATGGGGGCCGTGTTCTGTTCGTGGCCGAACCCCTGCAGGACGATGCTTCGCTGATCCTCGTACTCGGCCATCGTGTTGGACTGCTCGAGACTCGATTGCCTATCGGCCGCAGCGTGCTTTGGGCAGCGATCATCGCAGTCGCAGCCGCTGCACTGCTTTCTTTGTATCTGTCTCGGCGCATCACCAACCCCATGCGAGAATTGGCAGCGGCCGTTTCGGACGTGGCAAGGGGAAACTTCGAGGCCCGCGTTGCTGTGACTTCAGACGACGAGGTCGGTGTAGTGGCCGCGTCGTTCAACAAGATGGCCGCGGAGTTGGGGGCCGCCGATCTCAGGCAACGGGAATTCTTCTTGTCTATCTCGCACGAGTTGCGCACGCCATTGACCGCGATCCAGGGCTACGCCGAGGCGATCGAGGACGGCACGGCTCACGCAGGCGCAGAGAAAGACGCAGCTTCAGTGATCGTGTCTGAATCGAAGAGGCTCAACCGGCTTGTTTCCGATGTCCTTGATCTTGCGAGGATCGACGCCAATCGGTTCCAGGTGACCCTGCAAGATGTTGTTGTCGAAGAAGTGTTCCGTTCGGTCGTTGCATCGTTCAAACCTAGTGCCGACGACATCGGGGTTGAGTTGAAGTCGAACGGAGGGGACCAGATGGTGACCGCAGACCCCGATCGCTTGAGGCAAGTCCTTTCCAACTTAGTCGAGAACGCGCTCAGATACACACCGGCTGGCAGTGCGATCGAACTGTCCAGCGAGATGTTGGGCGATAGATGTGAGATCAACGTCACCGACGGGGGCCTTGGGCTCGATCCGGCCGACTTGCAGCGGGCATTCGACAGACAGTACCTGTGGGGCAAGTACAAGGGCATCCGCGATGTTGGGACTGGTCTTGGCCTTGCGATCACGAAGGAACTAGTCGAAGCGATGGGCGGTTCGGTAGCCGTTTCGAGCGAACAAGGACGCGGGGCTCGCTTCACCCTGCGACTCAACAAAGGCGGCACCGGGCCCATCTAGTAATGTGAAGTATGGCCAGTTATCTGGATCGCATCCTCGAAGCAACGCGCGCGCGCGTTGCCGACGCGGTCAAGGCTCGTCCACTCGCAAGGCTTATCGAAGACGCTGAACGAGCGGATGCGCCCCGCGACATGTACGCGGCTTTGGCATTGCCAGACATCAGCCTCATCGCGGAGGTGAAACGCAGAAGTCCATCTGCAGGTTCGCTGGCGATGGATCTGGACCCCAACAAGTTGGCGCTCGCCTACGAAAGAGGCGGAGCCTCGGCATTGTCGGTACTCACCGAGCCAGACTTCTTCGCCGGGGCGATCAGCGACCTCAAACACGCGCGCTCGGCAACGGCGTTGCCCGTGCTTCGAAAAGACTTCATCTACGACATCTACCAGATAGCCGAGTCGCGAGCAGCGGCTGCCGACGCTGTTTTGTTGATCGTTGCTGCTATCGAAGACGCAGCGCGGTTGACGGACCTTATCAATGCGGCATCCGACTTCGGCATGTCGGCCCTGGTCGAGGTCCACGCAGAAGAGGAACTCGCTGTTGCTATGAACGCAGGAGCGAAGATCATTGGCATCAACCAACGCAACTTGAAAACTTTCCACGTTGACAACACGCTAGCTGCACACCTCAGGCCATTGGTGCCGAGGGAACTCTTGGTAGTTGCCGAGAGTGGAGTAAAGACTCGCGACGACATCGAAAGGCTCGCAGATGCTGGCGTCGACGCAGTGCTTGTTGGTGAAACGCTTGTTCGCTCGGAACATCCTGAGGATTCTGTTGCCGAGTTGCTTGGGTCGCACGCGTGACATCCAGAGCCGCTGTTGACGGGCTCGGTCGATTCGGCGAGTTCGGCGGAAGGTTCGTTCCCGAGGCTCTGGTCCCTGCCCTCGATGAACTAGAGGCGGCGCGCAAGTCCGCTTTCGCCGATCCCGCTTTCCTGCAGGAACTCGCCGATCTGTACCGTGATATCGCTGGCAGACCAACGCCTTTGTATCTCGCAAAACGACTCACCGAGCATGTAGGTGGAGCGCGCATCTGGTTGAAGCGCGAAGACGCTGCACTCACCGGAGCGCACAAGATCAACAACACCATAGGTCAGTTGCTGCTCACGAAGCGCATGGGAAAGACGCGGGTGATAGCCGAAACGGGTGCCGGTCAGCACGGCGTGGCAACCGCAACCGCGGCAGCATTCTTCGGGGTCCCCTGCGTCGTATACATGGGGCACGAAGACACCATCAGACAGTCTTTGAACGTCGTGCGGATGCGTTTGCTCGGCGCCGAAGTTATTGCGGTGCGATCGGGGACCCAGACCTTGAAAGATGCGATCAACGAGGCGCTTCGTGATTGGGTAACCAATGTCACCTCCACTCACTACGTGATTGGCTCGGTGGTTGGCCCGCATCCATTCCCGGTGTTGGTGGCCGAATTGCAGTCAGTCATCGGCAACGAGACACGCGAGCAGTTCAAGAAACAAACTGCGGGATTGCTGCCCGATGCGATCGTCGCATGTGTTGGGGGAGGATCGAATGCGATCGGCATGTTCAGAGCATTCCTCGACGATGAAAGCGTGGCGATCTACGGCGTCGAAGCCGCGGGGGATGGGTTGGATACTGCGCGGCATAGCGCAACGCTGACAGCGGGAAAGCCGGGGGTTCTTCACGGGTCGCGCTCGTATCTGCTTCAGAATGACGACGGACAAGTAGCGCCTGCGCATTCGATATCAGCTGGTCTGGACTATCCGGGGGTCGGGCCGGAACACTCCTGGCTTAAAGATTCGGGACGGGTTACATACCTGAGCGCTTCTGACC
The DNA here is from genome assembly GCA_046262935.1 of Actinomycetota bacterium. Taxonomy (GTDB): domain Bacteria; phylum Actinomycetota; class CADDZG01; order JAHWKV01; family JAHWKV01; genus JBHELT01. Next base: position 43,514 of record JBHELT010000008.1, read on the forward strand.
AAGACGCGCTCGACGCCTTCCAACTGCTGGCCCGCACCGAGGGCATATTGCCTGCGCTCGAGCCTTCTCACGCGATAGCAAGGGCCATTGACATCGCTCG
>JBHELT010000009.1:0-37088 GCA_046262935.1 Actinomycetota bacterium
GGACGAAGGTTGATCGCATCGATCTCGTTCACGCGCTTGTAATCGATCCAAGCCTCGACAACATCTCGGGTGAATACCCCGCCTTCGAGAAGGAAATCGTGATCACTCTCGAGGGCGTTTAGCGATTCTGTCAGCGATCCCGGTACCTGCGCGATCCCCGCCAGCTCCTCCGCGGAAAGTTCATACAGGTCGTGCTGAACCGGCTCTGGTGGTTCGATATTGCGTTTGATGCCATCTAGACCGGCCATCAGCATCGCTGAGAACGCCAGATAGGGGTTAGCGGCAGGGTCGGGGCAACGGAATTCAACCCGCTTGCTCTTGGGCGACTTTGAATAAAGCGGGATGCGGATCGCAGCCGAACGGTTGCGTTGGCTGTAAACGAGGTTGACCGGGGCTTCGTAGCCAGGGACCAGTCGCCGATACGAGTTGGTTGTTGGTGCGCAGATCCCGAGCAGGGCCGGCGCATGCGCAAGAAGTCCACCGATGTACCAGCGGGCAAGGTCCGAAAGCCCAGCGTAACCCTCGCCGTAGAACAACGGTTCGTTATCGCGCCACAGGCTCGAGTGGACGTGCATGCCGCTTCCGTTGTCTTGGAAGATCGGCTTTGGCATGAAGGTTACGGTCTTGCCGTTCTGGAATGCAGTGTTCTTGACGACATACTTGTAGAGCAACAGGTTGTCGGCCATGTTGAGCAGGGGACCGAAGCCCATGTCGATCTCGGCCTGCCCCGATGTTCCTACCTCATGGTGGTGGACCTCGACGTTGATACCAACTTTCTTCATGTTGAGGACCATCTCGGAGCGAAGGTCTTGATAGTGATCCGTGGGCGGTACCGGGAAATAACCTTCCTTGTAGCGGGGCTTGTAACCCTTGTTGCCTCCGTCTTCTTGACGGCCTGAGTTCCAAGCGCCCTCAACGTCGTCCACGAAGTAGTAGCCAGAATGCTGGTTCTGATCGAACCGAACGCTGTCGAAGATGTAGAACTCGGCCTCGGGTCCCCAATACGACTGCGTCGCAACGCCGCTTGCGGCCAAGTGGTCTTCGGCCTTCTTTGCGATATACCGCGGATCGCGGGTGTAGGACTCACCAGTCACAGGGTCTGCGATCCAACACTGCATCACTAAGGTCTTATTCGTGAGGAACGGATCGATGAACGTGGTAGTTGGATCGGGCAGAAGGATCATGTCTGATTCGTGGATAGCTTGGAATCCGCGGATCGATGATCCGTCGAAACCGTATCCCTCTTCGAATCCATCTTCGGTTAGCTGTTCTGGTGTCATCGAGAAATGCTGGAGCTGCCCTGGCAGGTCACAGAACCTCAGGTCAACTATCTCGACACCTTCCTTTGCAACCAAAGAAAGAACGTCTTTGGCGGTTTTCGTCTCAGTTCCCAAACCAAACTCCTCCTGATCGTGTTCTAAGTGTTGGGTACGAATCCTTCTTCCCTAACGATTTCTGCCTTGCCATTGGTCGCGCTTGGAGTTGTCCTTATCTGATACACGGCCGTTATGTCCGTGACCGTCACCAGACCGTCGCCAACCTTTCCGGTGCGCGCGCCCGACACTATCGCATCGACCGCCTTGGTCACTTCACTATCTTCGACGATCAACTCGATCTGCAGTTTGTGGCTGACATGCAACTCGTAGGTCTGCCCGCGCCATTCGCCGCGCTTTTCTGGCGATTGCCCATGTCCACGCACATCGCTGATCGTGAAACCTCCGAAACCCTGTGATTCGAGCCCGGCGGCGACTTCACCCAGGCGTTCGGGCCGGAAGACAGCTGCGACCTTCTTCATCTAGATCCCACCTCCTCTCTCAGTCCAGCGGCCGTTACCTCGGCGGGAGTCGCGAACTCAGGTTCTTGCGTGCGGACCGGAACGAACACCGGCCCTTGGGCTTCGAGGAAGTCCGGATATGCCATCGCACCCATCTCTGGCATGTCAAGGCCCGAGATCTCGGCTTCTTCGTCGGAGCGTAGGCCGATGACCTTATCGAGGAGCTTGAAGAATCCGATGCACGCGATGCTGCAGAAAACCACGCAGACAACGGCCCCCGTCAACTGCGCAAAGAACTGTCCGGTTCCGCCGTAAAGCAGCCCCTTCACGCCTGTCGAGACCCCGTTCAGTCCGGCCCCGTAGGCTCCGTCGGCGAAGATCCCGAGGGAGATGACTCCCCAAAGCCCGTTGGCGCCGTGCACGGCAACTGCACCAACGGGATCGTCTACCTTGGCTTTGTTCTCGACCCACACGACGACATACACGACCAGCACGCCCGCGATCGTTCCTATCAGAGCAGCGGCCCAGGGTGCAACGAAAGCGCAGGGCGCCGTGACAGCTACCAGGCCTGCGAGCAGACCGTTAGCGGTCATCGACGGGTCCGGTTTACCGAACTTCTTCCACATGACAAACATCGCCGATAAGCAACCGAAGGCCGACGCCAAGATGGTGTTTGTGATGACAACAGACAACCTGAAGTCAGTTCCCGCGAAGGTGGAACCTCCATTGAAGCCCATCCAGCCAACGAGAAGGATGAATGTGCCAAGCACAGCCATAGGTAGGTGATGGCCTGGGATCGCGTTGGGTGTGCCATCTTTGCGAAACTTGCCGATCCGGGGCCCAAGGATCTTTGCTCCCCAGAATGCCGCGACGCCACCCATGGCATGCACAACCGATGAACCGGCGAAGTCGACATACCCATTGCCCCAATGAGGGCCCCTAACGCCCAACTGGCTGAGCCAACCGCCGCCCCAGACCCAGTTGCCGAAGATGGGGTAAAGGAGCATCGACGCGAACAAGCCCCAGACGCAGAAGGAACTGAACTTCCAGCGCTCCGCCATCGCTCCGGTTGGGATGGTTGCGGTTGCGTCCATGAAAACCAATTGGAAGAAGAAGAAAGCCATGACCGACACGTCGTAAGCCTTACCGGCAAGGAAAAACCCTGAGTGGGCGATGATGTTCCATCCGCCGATCGAGAATGCGCTCCCGAGCGGAGATAATCCTATCGTTGCCGTGTTGTCGGCCGCGCCGAACATCAGGGCGTATCCGCATATGAACCAACCAACCACGCCAAGAGCGAATATCACCATATTCATCATCATGGTGTGAGCCGCGTTCTTGGCCCTCGTGAATCCGGTTTCTACGAGGGCGAACCCCGCTTGCATGAATAGGACCAAGATCCCGCCGAGCATCAACCATGTGATGTTGATGGCTACTCGGTTCTTCTCCGTCTGCGTTGCCACGTTGGTGATGGCCGTGTCATTCGAAGAATCCCTGGGAACCATGGTCGTGATGGTGGTTCCGGTCTTGGATCCATCCTTGTCGCCATCGGTGGCCAGAGCCATCCCCGCCAGGACTCCAACAACCACGACCGATGCCATCGCGATGATCACGAAGCGGCCCTTCTTAGAAGCGAACGAGGCCTGCGGGCCACCATGTCGCCTCTGGAATCTCCTGTACATCACCGGCATCAATAGACCCAACGTGAACAAGGACATCAGCAGCGGACGTGAAGCCAAAAGCTACCCCCTTCATGTAAGCCGGCGGCGCCGGTATCGACTGGGCGGGACAGGCACCAGGTTAGGAAGCAATTGTTTCCTCCCGGTCGCGCATCGGTTACATCCGTGTAAATAGTTGCGCCGTTTATGCTGGCTCGAGATGGGAGATCTGACCAACAGGCGCACACAGGGCCCGGTCTCGGTGATCGAGATGACCGATCCAGGGCGTAAGAACGCTATGAACACCGCAATGCTGAAAGACCTTCTCATGCGTCTAGATGAGGTTGGCGCGGACGGATCTTCTGCAGTGGTCATAACTGGAACCGATGGCGTTTTCTCGTCGGGCGCTGACGTATCGGAACAAGTTGATGCAGATGGGGCAGTCGCCCGGATGCGCTTGTTCTGCATGCTTTACGAAAGGGTGCTTGGTTTCCCGAAGCCGCTGGTAGCCGCGATCGACGGCCACTGCATAGGCGCGGGGGCCGAGGTGGCAGCAGGCTGCGACCAAAGGGTTGGAACGGCAGGTGCCAGAATCAGGTTCCCAGGGTCGGTGTTCGGTATCCCCATCGGAGCCGCGAGGCTGCCTCTTCTGATCGGGGTCTCCCACGCCAAGGATCTGTTGATGACCTCTCGGACGATCGCAGGCGAAGAGGCCTACCGCATCGGCCTTTTGAATCGTTTGGTGAGCCCGGAGGAGCTACTGATCCAGGCGATCGAGATCGCAGCCGTGATGGCTGGCAACGTCGCGTCGGTCGGGCAGAAAAGATTGATCGACGAGTACAGTGATGCAACTCTGCGGACATTGAAGGAGAACCGCGGACTTGAAGCCTGGCAGAAGGTTGCGGGGCTCGATGGGTTTCAGATCCGGCCATGAAGCGGGGGACAGGACAACGTGATCCGAGGTAGAGGATTTCGTGTAGCCAAGGTATTTGGGATCGACATACGGCTCGATCAGTCTTGGTTCATCATCTCGTTCTTCATCGCGTGGTCTTTCGGTGGACTGTTCAAACAGGCGCTTCGTGGTCTCGAGCCAAGTGCTTACACGGTTCTCGGCGTTCTCGCCGCGATCTTGTTCTTTCTTTCCTTGCTAGCACACGAGATGTCGCATGCACTTGTGGCAAGACGCAAAGGCATCGAAGTGATATCGATCACCCTGTTCATCTTCGGTGGAGTGGCACAGATCAAGAGCGACCCAGTCACGCCTGGCGATGAGTTTCAGGTTGCAGCTGTCGGTCCCCTGACTTCGGTAGTCATCGGCGCAGTCTTGTTCGGCTTGGGCGTACTAGCCGACGCGGTCGGCTCGAACACCGCAGCGGTTGTCTTCGAGACGCTGGGTTTCGTCAACGGGGCCCTTGCGGTTTTCAACATGATCCCGGGGTTTCCGCTCGACGGTGGGCGGATCTTGCGATCGGTGGTTTGGAAGATAACCGGCAACGTACTAAAAGCCACGAAGGTTGCTTCGATCTCGGGTCGGGTGATGGCTGGCTTGTTGATCGGGGCAGGTATCTGGCGGATGGTAAGAGGCGACATCCTTGGGGGTGGCTGGTGGATCTTGCTTGGCCTCTTCTTGAACCAGGCGGCAGCATCGGCCTATAAACAAGCCGTCATGCGTATGTCGATCGAGGGCGTATCGGTGGGCTCGCTCATGACCCCCCAGCCCGAATCGGTCCCCGGTAACGCAAGACTCGATCAAGTCGTGGAAGAGTTCTTCGTGGCCAAGAAACACAACGCGTTCCCAGTGACCGGCTACGGCGGCGATCTCGAAGGGATAATCACCCTTCAAATGGTCCAGGAGATACCTCAGCAGATGTGGCCACAAATGACGGCGCGCCAGTCTATGGTCCCCCTCCAACCCGACATCACCGCACAGCCGGACGAATCGGTTGCCAACATCGTTGAGCGGATGAGCAATAACCCTGTTGGCAGGTTCCTCGTGGTCGAGGGCCAGCGGCTCGTCGGGATACTTACCGCCAGTGACATAGCAAGGCACTATCGCCTCCAGACATCAGGAACCAAGTAGATGCCATTCGAATCTGGAGAACGGGTCCTCATCGTGGACTCGAAGTCGAGGCGTTACCTGGTTGTGCTTCAAGCTGGTTCGCAGTTCCATTTTCATCGCGGGATCGTGAACCACGACGACGTGATCGGCCGAGAAGATGGCCTCACTCTCACGACCAGTGAGAACGAGAAGGTGTTCGTACTTCGCCCTGGGTATGCAGACTTCGTCCTCAAGATGCCAAGAGGCGCGCAGGTCGTCTACCCCAAGGACGTGGCGATGATCGTGATGTACGGCGACATATTTCCAGGGGCCAGTGTCATCGAGGCTGGGGTTGGGTCGGGCGCCCTTTCCATCGGTTTGCTGAGGGCCATCGGTGAGCGAGGCCGTCTGGTGACGTATGAGTTGCGAGATGACTTCGCCCGCAACGCAACGTCGAACATCGAGGCGTTCCTCGGCAAGGCACGGAATTTCGAACTGAGATCAGGCAGCATCTACGAAGACCTCGCCGAGGGGGAACCGGGCGAGACTTTCGACCGGATGGTGCTCGACGTCCCCGAACCCTGGAAGGCGCTTCCGAACGCTAGACGGTCGCTGCGCTCGGGGGGTGGGTTCATAAGCTATCTCCCCACGATCATCCAGTCTCATCAGTTAGTCGAAGCCATGAGGGCAACCGGCGACTTTCCATCGGTAAAGACCTTCGAAACCCTGGTCCGCAATTGGCACATCGAAGGCACCTCGGTCAGGCCCGACCACCGCATGGTCGCCCACACCGGTTTCATCACGGTAGGCAGATGGGTACCGGCCGGGCATGACCAGGTGAGAACTAAGTAACAATGGTTAAGTAAGTAGGGGGGATTTGTTGCCGATAATCCCGATGTAGGCGCGGGTGTCGCACCTATACTCTGAGTGAGGGGGAGCCTGATGGCGGTACTCGATGAAGCTGGCTCCCTAGGGAGAGGGCGATGACGGGCAGACAGTCTGAGTTCGAAAGACGCATCACGGAATACGAACGCGAAGTCGGCGAACTTCAGATGCAAGTAAAGATGCTCGAAGAAGAGTCTGGCGCGCTGAGGGCCAAGCTCGCCGACGCTCCAGCCAAGATCCATAAGCTCGAAGAGGACCTACTCGAGGCCAGGCAGGAAGCTACCCGCGGGCGCGACCAGGGCGAGCGCATGGCGCAGTTGTTGCGCGAGGCGCGCGAGCAGATAGTCGCTCTGCGTGAGGAAGTCGAGAAACTGTCGGCGCCTCCCAGCGGTTTCGGTGTTTTCCTCAGGGCCAATGAAGACGGTACCGTTAACGTCTTCACCGGTGGCCGCAAGCTCCGTGTCAACATCTCGCCCGAGCTGCCGATCGGCGACTTGGTCAAGGGCCAGGAATTGATGTTGAACGAAGCGATGAATGTGGTCGAAGCCCTGGACTATGAGATGCAAGGCGAGGTCGTGACGCTCAAAGAAGTCCTCGATCAAGACCGAGCCATCGTGCTGTCACACGCCGATGAAGAAAGGGTCGTCCATCTTTCCGCGGCTTTGATGCAGGAGCATCTGAACTCAGGTGACCTGCTGATGCTCGACGCCAAGTCTGGGTACGTGCTCGAACGGCTGCCAAAACCAGAAGTTGAAGAACTCATCCTCGAAGAGATCCCCGACATCGATTACAGCGCGATCGGCGGGCTCGACCAGCAGATCGAGGCACTCCGAGACGCGGTCGAACTTCCATTCCTTCATGCTGAACTTTTCGCCGACTACAAGCTCCCTGCACCAAAAGGGGTTCTTCTCTATGGGCCCCCAGGCTGCGGGAAGACACTCATCGCCAAAGCGGTCGCAAACTCTCTCGCGAAGAGAACCCAGGAGCAGACTGGTCGCGACGATGTTCGTGCCTATTTCCTGAACGTCAAAGGGCCGGAACTTCTCAACAAATACGTTGGCGAGACGGAACGCCAGATCCGAATGATCTTCCAGCGAGCCAAGGAAAAATCGCAAGAGGGCGTTCCGGTCATAGTGTTCTTCGATGAGATGGAATCGCTGTTTAGAACACGAGGCTCAGGTATCTCCAGTGACATCGAAACAACCATCGTGCCTCAGTTGTTATCTGAACTCGATGGGGTAGAGGCTTTGAAGAATGTCATCGTGATAGGCGCGTCCAACCGTGAGGATCTGATCGATCCCGCCATCCTTCGACCTGGTCGCCTTGACGTGAAGATCAAAGTGGAACGACCCGAGCACGATGCAGCAAAAGCCATATTCTCTAAATACTTGACCTCCGACGTTCCCATCCACGCCTCTGAGGTCGAAACGCATGGCGGCGACGTTGATAAGGCCATCGGCTTCATGATCGCAGTCACGGTCGATGAGATGTATGCCGTGAATGATGAGAATCGTTTCCTCGAAGTTACCTATGCCAACGGCGATAAAGAGGTTCTTTTCTTCAAGGATTTCTCGTCGGGGGCCATGATCGAGAACATCGTGAGGCGTGCCAAGAAGATCGCGATCAAGCGGTCGATCGCAATCGGAGAACATGGCATCAAGACCGAAGATCTGATCGAATCCATACATCAGGAGTATCACGAGAACGAGGACCTGCCGAACACCACGAACCCGGATGACTGGGCACGCATCTCTGGTAAGAAGGGTGAGCGCATCGTTTATGTGCGCACACTCGTTGGAGAACACAAGAAGGCAGCGGCCCGCAACGTCGATCAAGTTCAAACCGGGCAGTACCTCTAAGGGATCGATCGATGCCGGGACATGCGGCACTTGGGTTCGCGGGCATCTATCATCTGGGGCCTCTAGCCCTACGAGGAGGTGCGCGTGGCGATTCCTAAAGTGATGGGGATCGAAACCGAATACGGGATCATCAGCAAAGGCGGCGAAGACCACAATCCCATCCTGGCTTCCTCCATCCTGATCAACTCCTATGCATCGCCCCGGCTGAAGCGAGTCAGGTGGGATTACGACGAAGAGAGTCCGCTTCGCGATGCCCGTGGTTTCGAACGCGCCGGGTTAGACCTTATCGAAGACGAAGGAGGCCTTGTATCGGTCATCCTCGAGAACGGGGCGCGCTACTACGTCGATCACGCGCACCCCGAATACTCAACGCCCGAGTGCCTAGACCCTTTAACGCTCGTGATTCACGACAAGGCAGGGGAGAGGGTACTGGAGAAGAGCCTTCAAGAAGCAACGGCCGCTCTGGCATCAGGCCAGCGCATCCTGGTCTACAAGAACAACTCCGACGGCAAGGGCAACTCCTATGGCTGCCATGAGAACTATCTCGTTTCGCGCGCCACGCCGTTCCCAAGCATCGTGAAGGGTTTGACCTCGTTCTTGGTGTCGCGCCAGATATTCGCCGGGGCCGGCAAGGTCGGCTCAGAGGGGCCTGGCTCCGACGATTCGATCGAGTACCAGATCTCGCAGCGCGCCGATTTTTTCGAAGTCGAGGTTGGACTAGAAACAACGTTCAAAAGACCATTGATCAACACGCGAGATGAACCCCATGCCGATCCCGATCGGTATCGACGCCTGCACGTGATCATCGGCGACGCGAACATGAGCGAGGTCGCCACTTTCTTGAAGACGGGAACCACAGCGATCGTTCTGAAGATGATCGAAGACGAATTCATCACGAGCGATCTCGCCATGGCCGAACCCGTCACAGCCAACCGGGCGATCTCGAAACAGATCGATTGCCGGGCTAGGTTCGATCTAGCAGACGGAAGGTCGATCACAGCCATCGATCTGCAATGGGAGTTCTTGGATTGGGCAAAGAAGTATCTGGCCGGCCAGGATGTGGATCAGGTGACCGGGGACGTGATGCACCGATGGGAGCAGGTCATAGGTGCCCTCGAGACGGATCCGATGACCCTTGACCGCCAACTCGACTGGGTTGCCAAGTACCGCCTGCTGCAGGCTTACCGTGACCGACATGGACTCGACTGGGACGATTCCAAGTTGGCACTGGTTGATCTTCAATACCATGACGTCCGTCAAGCTAAGGGCCTGTACTACAGGTTGGTTGAACAAGGCCGGGTCGAAACGTTGGTCGACGAAAAAGACATCATGCTGGCTGTTTCGGAGCCTCCCCCTGACACGAGGGCCTATTTCCGGGGAACCGCTCTCAAGAGGTTCTCGGCGGACATCACGGCTGCCTCATGGGATGGCATCGTGTTCGACACAGGCGGTGAGTCCCTCCAGAAAGTAGCCATGATGGAGCCCCTCAAGGGAACAAGGGATTCCACCGAAGCCTTATTTGTGGCCTCTGATACTGCGAAGGAACTGGTTGACCACCTTCAAGGCTGAGGGGTCCGACTGTGCGGATACAAAGCCATGTCGCCGTTTCCAAGCGGGGTTGCGCTTACAATTGGGTCGAGGTGATGCAGATGCCAGCAGGTGAAGAGCAGAAACGCTCAAAGCGTAAACCGGCAGAAAAGTCGGAAGAAGCCATCGTGGCCCCCGCCAAGAGCGAAAAGAAGAACACCGAAGATATCGACAAACTCATCGACGAGATCGATGAAGTCCTCGAAGAAAACGCCGAGGAATTCGTCAGGTCCTACGTTCAAAAGGGTGGGCAATAGGCGCATCTGCGCGCGACCTTCGTGCAGTGCTTAGAATGCCCCCTGCCATGGAACACAACAATCTGCCGTTCGAACCCGCGCCAGCCGCGGGGATCGACCCGACCTCTTTCAGCGATTACCTGCGGGCCCGGCGCCCGGAAGCTCTACCGGGCATAGCTCTGACCGGCGGACAAGTCGACCCCCCCCACGCGACCACCATCCTTGCACTTAGATTCGACTCCGGAGTCGTGATCGCTGGGGACCGCCGCGCGACAGAGGGTTATTCCATCGCTCATCGTTCGATCGAGAAGGTCTTCGCCACCGACGCGATGTCGGCCGTCGCCATCGCTGGTGCAGCGGGACCCGCGATAGAGATGACACGACTATTCCAAACGGAACTGGAACATTACGAGAAGATCGAAGGCGAAAGGCTGACCCTGGAGGGCAAGGCCAACAAGTTGGGACAGATGATCAGAGCCAACCTTCCGATGGCGATGCAGGGTATGGCGGTCGTTCCGCTTTTCGCCGGTTTCGACGAGCAGCGAAAGGTGGGGCGGATCTTCAAGTACGACGTAACGGGAGGCCGCTACGAAGAGGGAGACTTCTGGGCAACTGGCTCGGGCGGACGCGATGCGCGAGGAACCCTAAAGAAGCGGTACCGCCCCGACATCACGCGCGACGACGCGGTCAAGACGGCTCTAGAGGCGCTCTTCGACGCTTCCGAAGAGGACGTGGGTACCGGGGGCCCCGATGTGCTTCGAAGCATCTACCCGAACATCGCTTCGATAACCGAAGATGGGTTCGTCGAGATAGAAGACGAAACCATCGCTTCGCTGTTCGAAGCATTGCTCGAGGAACGGATGGCCGCAGGGCGTGTGTTCCAGAAAGATAGCGTCCCAGGCGGACCAGAGCACCCGGTGCAATAACCATGGCCCTTCCCTTCTACGTTTCCCCCGAGCAGCTCATGAAAGACAAAGCCGATTACGCGCGCAAGGGCATCTCGCGCGGTAAATCGGTGATTGTCATGGAGTATGCCGACGGCATCGTGTTCGTCGCCGAGAACCCGTCCGCAACACTTCACAAGATCTCGGAGATATACGACCGTATGGCATTCGCCGGTGTTGGTAAGTTCAACGAATTCGAGTCACTGCGCATGCACGGGATCCGCCAGGCCGACATCCGTGGCTACTCGTATTCACGCGAAGACGTAACAGGCAGGGGTCTCGCCAATTCGTATTCACAGATCTTGGGACAGATCTTCACCGACGCTATGAAGCCTTATGAGGTCGAGATCTTGGTCGCGCAACTCGGTGAGACGCCTGAAACCAATGAGCTATATCACATCCTGTACGACGGCTCCGTCGCCGACGAAGATGATTTCGTCGCGATGGGGGGCCAATCCGAAACGCTCACGACCTACCTGAAGGACCACTTCAAAGCGGGACAGTCGTTGAAGAAGGCAACAACGCTTGGGCGTGCCGCGTTGATCGAGGTCGAGGCCCGCGACATCTCTCACGAGAATCTGGAAGTGGCAGTACTGGACCGAAAGCTGCAGCGGCGCAAGTTCCGTCGCCTATTAGATCCCGAGGTCGCTACCGTCCTAAGCTGAAGATCCATGGACCCAGGCTTCAGATCGGTCTTGACTCTCGGTGCTTAGATCGCCAGTAGGTTGCGGCTCGCTCGTGCGATGATCGTGTGATGGAACGGCGGATATTTGGGCTGGAGAATGAGTACGGCGTAACCTGTACTTTCCGCGGGCAAAGAAGACTCTCGCCCGACGAGGTGGCCCGCTATCTCTTCCGCAAGGTCGTTTCATGGGGCCGCTCATCGAACGTATTCCTCGAGAACGGGGCGCGCCTTTACCTCGACGTTGGCTCGCATCCGGAGTACGCAACTCCGGAATGTGACGACATCCGTGAACTGGTGGCTCATGACAAGGCAGGGGAGAGGATCTTGGAGTCACTCGTGAATGGGGCCGAGATGCGCCTTCGCGAAGAAGGCATCGCTGGACAAGTCTATCTATTCAAGAACAACACCGACTCCGCGGGAAACTCTTATGGATCACATGAGAACTATCTAGTTTCACGATACGGCGAGTTTGGGAAACTAGCGGAACTGCTGATCCCATTCTTCGTCTCCCGACAGATCTTCTCTGGTGCAGGCAAAGTGCTGCAGACGGCGCGGGGGGCCCTTTACTGCATCTCCCAGAGGGCCGAGCACATCTGGGAAGGCGTCTCGTCGGCGACCACCCGCTCGCGGCCGATCATCAACACCAGAGATGAACCTCACGCCGACGCAGAGAAATTCAGACGGCTGCACGTCATCGTTGGCGACTCGAACATGAGTGAGTACTCAACGTGGATAAAGATCGCAACAACGGCCGTTCTTCTGCGGATGCTGGAGGAGGGCATCGTGATGCGCGATCTTTCGTTGGAGAACCCCATCCGTGCGATACGTGAGATATCCCACGACATAACCTGTCGCCGAAAGGTGCGACTCACCAATGGACGCGAGCTTTCGGCCATCGAGATCCAGTGGGAATACCTGAACCGTGCGGCGAAATACGTCGAACGCCGCGATGACCCCGAAATGAAAGAAGCCGTGAAGGCCTGGGAAGAGTGCCTGATGGCCCTGGAAGATGACTTCATGGATCTCAGCACCAAGGTCGATTGGGTGATGAAGTATCAATTGATCGAACGCTATCGAGACAAGCACGGCATCGGCCTAGGTCATCCTAAACTCGCTCTCATGGACCTTGCCTACCACGACGTGAGTAAACGCCGTGGTCTGTATTACATGCTCGAGCGCAATAACCTGGCCGAGCGCTGGGTGACCGACGAAGAGATCGAAACGGCGAAACTGGAGCCTCCACAGACAACCAGGGCTAAGCTGCGCGGTGAGTTCATAAGGGCGGCGAAGCGCAGAAGGCGCGATTACACGGTCGACTGGGTGCATCTGAAATTGAATGATCAGGCGCAAAGGACCGTCCTGTGCAAGGACCCGTTCAAAAGTTCCGACGAACGGGTCGCCCGGCTCATCTCCTCGCTCTGAGAGGTCGGCCCCCCGTTGATCCATGGTCGTGGGTACCTGGATGCCCGGCTGACCCTAGAATCTGCTCAACATGCCCAGATTTCGAACCGCGGTCGTAACCGACATCCTGACCAAACGCGATGGCATCGTCCGGTTGATGGTCAAGGCCGGACGAACAACGCGACGTGCGACTTCATTCCCCGACGCCACTGGACCGATAACCAAAGGCGACAAGGTGGTCATCAATACGACCGGTGTCGATCTCGAACTTGGCACGGGTAGTGAGGACTTCGTCGTTTGGAACTTGTCGAAAGAAAAAGCTGGCAAATGGTCGGGCGGACATATCCTCAAGTTGCGCTATACGCCTTGGCAGATCGATACCCTCGTTGCCGAGGCCCCCGAGAGCCCGCATCATGCGAAGCTAGCGTCGGCGACTTCGCTGGAAGGGATGCCTGTCATTGCCTGCGGATTGCATTCGCAGGTGGCACCTGTCGCGGCGATGCTCAAACATCACGATCCGGACCTGAGGCTGGCTTATGTGATGACCGACGGGGCAGCATTGCCCATCGCACACAGCGATCTGATCGCAACGTTGAAGACGAAGGATCTTATCGATGGCACCGTGACGTGCGGGCATGCATTCGGTGGGGACCTGGAAACCGTCAATGTGTTCTCTGGACTTATGGCCGCGAGCGAGGTGTTATCGGCCGACGTCACGATAGTTTCGATGGGGCCCGGCATCGTGGGGACCGAAACGGTCCTCGGCCATACAGGCATGGAGCAAGGCCAGGTGATCTCGGCCGTGTCGGCGCTGGGTGGAAGACCGGTCGCCGCCCTTCGCATCTCCTTTGCGGACGAGCGTGAACGACATCGCTCAGTCAGCCATCACTGTCTCAGTGCTCTTCGTTTCGGAACCAATGCGCGCTCCACCATCGCAGTGCCAGACCTGGAGATCGAGATGTTGACCAAGGTGATGGAGGACCTTATCGGCAGCGGCTTGGCGGAGATGCACGATGTTCGCATCGTTGACTCTTGGGAGACCATCGCAGCGCTGGAGAAGTTCGAAATAGATGTAACTACGATGGGACGAACTGTTCGAGATGACCCGGCGTTCTTCGAAGCGGCGGGGGCCGCTGGATTAGTTGCCGCGCAGATGATCTACGAATCGAGCGACTAGATGACCGTCAAGAAGATCGAACGGCAACTGAACCTGCTCGCCATGCTGCTCAACACTAGCCGTCCGGTGACAGCTGAGCGGATCCATCAGACCATCCCCGGATATGGCCAGGCCAACTACGAGAGCTTCAAAAGGATGTTCGAAAGAGACAAAGAAGACCTGCATGAAGAGGGCATCCCCATCGAGCTCGTTGCCTTGGACGCGTGGGGCGAAGAAGAGGGATACATGGTCCGAAAGGAGCGTTACTACCTTCCGGAACTGGATCTGCAACCCGATGAGATCGCGTCGCTCTGGATCGCAGCTGGCCTGCTTAGGATGAACGACGACTCTTCGGCGCGTACCGCGATCATGAAGCTCTCGGGTGATACGCCTCCCGACTCAGTGTCAACGCCATCATGGCTGGCAGCGGACCTTGGTCTTACTTCCGAGAATCTTCCTAAGGCTTTCGACGCGGTGGCCGAGAAGAAGTCGATCTATTTCAACTATCGACGCAGTCAAGAAAAACAGAGGCATCTGGACCCCTATGGTTTGGTGCACCGCAAGGGCTTTTGGTACCTGGTCGGGAATGAACATCCGAGCGATGAGGTGCGATCATTCCGCCTCGACCGGATCGCTGGAGAGCTGAGACTGGTCGAACCGTCTAGGCCGGGGCCAGAGTTCGAGATCCCCAAGGGGTTCGATCCCGAGAAGGCTCTCGCCGCACCGCCTTTTGCGCAAGGCGAATCGTCCGACATGGTCGCAACTGTGCGGTTCGATCCTTCCACTGCATGGTGGGTCGCTCGTTCCACGGCTTGGCTGCGGATCGAATGGTCCGACGACGACTCAGCCACCGCAGAGGTCGATGTGAGCGACGTCCAGGGATTCGTTTCGTGGCTTCTTTCGCACGGGGAGGGCGCAACGCTCCTGGGTCCCCAAGTGTTGATCGATGAAGTGCGACGCCGTTTGGAGAAGGTCTGTGGCTGAGATCTTCGAGGGCCGCATGAAACGCCTGCTACTTCTCATCCCTTATGTCATCCAGAATCCTGAGGTTTCGGTCAGCGAACTGTGCAAGAAATTCGAACTAACTAGGGGCCAATTGGTGAAGGACCTCGACATGCTTTTCTACTGCGGACTGCCGGGCTACGGACCGGGCGATCTTATCGAGTCGTTCGTAGACGGGGATCATGTTGTTATCCGCATGGCCGACTATTTCTCAAAGCCACTCAGGCTCACGGCCTCGGAGGGACTCCTGCTGTATTCGGGTGCCCAAGCGATGATCGCGGCGGGCAACGCCGACGGGGCTCTGATCCGGGCCATGGAACGTTTGGCCGACGCTCTTGGCGAAGACGTACTCAGTCGTGTATCCATCGACCTGGAGGGCACATCGGACCTCGCGAAAGTTCAGGAGGCCCTAGAGACCGATCGCCGGGTCCACATCGTTTATCAATCGCGCTCAAAAGACGAAGTGACCGAACGTGACGTAGACCCCTGGGCTCTATTCGCGTCGGCGGGAGGGTGGTATCTGGTTGGTTGGTGTCACCTCGTTGGGTCGGAACGCCTGTTCCGCCTGGACAGAGTTAAACAGATGTCTGTGACGGATACGCCCTCGACACAGCCACCGGACTTCGACATCAGCAAGTACCAGACCCTTTACATCCCATCTAAAGACGACCTCGAAGTCGTCATCGACCTTGCTCCGCAGGCAGCCGAATGGGTGGCTCGCTACTATCCGTTGACTTCCGAGGACCGTCTTGATGACGACTGGGTCAGGGTGACGCTCAGGGCAGGGGGGACTGCCTGGCTGGAAAGGTTGTTGCTGCGTTTGGGCGAACAGGCTCGCGTAGTGGAACCTAAAGAACTGGCTGAACGGGTCGAGTCATTGGCATGCAGGCTATTGGACCGCTACGTCTGAGTTCAGCTTGATGGGGTGAGCTTGCAGAGCCAGGTTCTTCGGCAAGCTGAATGTAAATGTCGAGCCCTTATCCCATACCGAGTCGACCTTGATCTTGCCGCCGTGGGCATCGATCAATGTCTTGCAGATGTAAAGACCAACCCCCATGCCACCAACCTTGCGCGTACTTGTGATGTCTACCTGGTGAAACCTCTCGAACAACGTCGGTAGGTCGGCGGATAAGATGCCGATCCCTTTGTCGATGACCGCGACCGTGATTGAGTCGTGCTGGTCCTTCAATTCAACGGTTATGGGTGAGTCGGGTTGCGAGAATTTCACGGCGTTGTCCACCAGGTGATAGATAACCTGCTCGATCTTGATGGCGTCGAAGGTTGCCATCAGGGCCTGGGGCGCGCTTAGAGCGAAAGTTCGGCCGGCATTGGCCGATTGGAACTCCAGCAACAACCTTTTAGCTAAACCGCTGAGGTCGGTCTCTGTCAGGAGTAACGGTTGCCTTGAAGTCTCGATTCGACTTACGTAAAGAAGGTCTTCGATGAGTCGTTCCAAACGCGTGGTCTGGCTCTCGATGGTCTCGAGCGCATCTGTTAGCTGTTCGCCCGACAATACGTCGCTCTTGCGCATCAACGTCTTCACGAATCCCTTGATCAAGGTGATCGGCGTGCGCAGTTCATGACCGATGACTGCAACGAAATCGGCCTTGAGCTTCTCCATGTCCCTCTCGGTTGTCACGTCTTCCATAACCAAGATGCGGCCGGCCATCGAGCTTGATTGCGAGAACAATCTCGAAGCGCGGGCCTTCCAGACCTTCGGAACGGGGACCCCGAGGGAAACCTCCAGCAGGACTCCTTCTTCCGACAACAAAAGGTTCTCGAGCTCTGGTTCTTGCAGCAAACCTTTGACTGTTTGTCCTTTCTGGAAGTCCGCGGAGAACCCGAACAATTCTTCAGCGGTGTTATTCGCAGCGACCAGATCACCGGATCGATCAACAACGACGACGGGGTTCGGGATCGAATGCACGATCGATGTGAGTTCTTGTTCCTTGCGGCCGACTGCCTCATACAACTGGGCATTGCGTATAGCGAGAGATGCTTGAGAGATGAATGTATGGAACAAGCGAGATCGCTCTGGGTCGGGCCGCCCAAAAGCAACTACAACTGCCCGGGTCTTGCCTTCGCCACGGATAGAGCCGACCACTGGATGCGTACCCGCGGGAGCTGAAGCGAGTACCGATGGTGCCGATTCCCCGGCGATGGCTGCATCGGATGGATTGCCGAACATCTGTGAGAACCCGGGGTCGGCCAGGACCTCTCGGAATGAAGATCGCTCGATGCCGGCGAAGACAGCCATCGTCACCTTAGCGGCTGCTTGATCGAATACAGCGATGAAGCCGGATGCGCCTCCGACGATCCGCGTCGCACTGTCGAGGATGCGGTTCAACAACGTCTCGAGATCGAGCAGGCCCATCAACTCACGGCCAGCCTCGAGGAGCAAAGCCAGATCGATGCTTCGGCGATTGGCTTCTTCCAAAAGCGTTGCTTTGTGGATGGCCATGGCCGCCTGTTCGCCGAATATCTGAGCGAGGCGAAGGTCGTCTTGAGTGAAGACACGCTCACCTTGTACGAGATTGAGGTTCAACACGCCCACGGTCCTGCCTGCTGCTTTCAACGGGACGGAGATCGCCGAGCGCAGGTGACGCCCTGGCGCAACCTGCGTCTGGTCCGCTCCACGGTTCAGGTCCCCGGTGATCATCTGAGCCTCGCCCGAGTATGCGACCCTGCCCGATACTCCCTCGCCCGGGCCGATGCGGGTATCGCGGGCGATCTGTTCGGAGATACCTTCGCTGGCCAAGATCCGCAGGAACCCGTCGGAATCGAGCAGCATCACAGAGCCCTCGTGAGCCCCACACAGCTGTTTGGCGGCACCCAGCACCACCGAGAGCGACTCTTCCACTCCGAGGACTGAGTTGACCGCCTGAGATGCCGCCAGCAGCGCCGATACGTCCATGCTCGACTCACGTACCGGCCGATCTTCGCTGACCGGCTTCGTTCGCTTACGTATCATCGATCTTGTTGTTCCAACCCTTCACCTGCCGGGAACGAAAGAGTGAAAGTGGTTCCGACGCCGCGGACGCTCGTGACGAAAACCCTGCCCCCATGAGCTTCTACTAAGTTCTTCACGATGTACAGCCCGAGTCCGGTGCCCCCGATCTCCCGGGTCTCGACGGAAGAAACTCGATGGAACTTCTGAAAGAGCGTCTTCAGGTCTTCGGCAGCCATCCCTATACCCGAGTCCTCGATACTGATCTCGACGGAGTCTTTCGTTGGCCACATGTTGATGCGAACCAGTCCGCCCGAG
Organism: Actinomycetota bacterium; assembly: GCA_046262935.1. GTDB lineage: Bacteria > Actinomycetota > CADDZG01 > JAHWKV01 > JAHWKV01 > JBHELT01. The sequence continues at coordinate 18,491 of JBHELT010000009.1, forward strand.
GGAGAATACTTGAGGGCGTTGTCGATGAGGTTGATGAATATCTCCTCGAGTTTCGAAGTGTCACCGAATAGAGGAGGCAGGCTCGGGTCCGCATCGATCAGGATCTCGCGGTCGCCCCACTTGGCCCTGAATTGACTGACGAGTTTCTCCACAAGATGAGCGGCGTCATTGTCCACCATGCGCATCTTTAGCCGGCGAGACTCGATCCGACTGACGTTAAGCAGGTCCTCGACCAATTGGTTGAGCCGGTCAGCCTGGTCGTTGATGGTCCCCAGGAACTCTTCGCGCGTTTCTTGGGGAAGCACGTCCGACTTGAGTATCAAAGTCTTTACGAAACCCTTGATAGCCGTGAGCGGCCCCCTTAGTTCGTGCGAAACGATCGAAACGAAGTCGTTCTGAAGCTGTTCCACCTCCTTGGTCCGGGTAACATCCCTTAGGGAACCGATAGCCAGAGCGATGTTTCCTTCCAGGTCCCTAACCGGAGCGTAGGCACCTGATATCCAGATCGTTGCTCCGTCGGGTCGCACGGTCTCGAACGAGTGATCACGCAAGGGCTCCCCAGATGCAAGGACCTTAGTGAAGGGGCAAGCCCCGCACCGAAGTTCACCCTCGTGTTTGCAACTGAAAACCTCTTCGCAAGTTTTTCCTGCAGCTCGGAAATCGCTCCATCCGGATATCTCTTGCAGTGTCGGGTTCATGCGGTTCACGCGTCTGTCTTTATCAACCACCAAGATGCCATCGGCCGAAGCCAACAGCAGTGCTGCGACCGTGTCTCGCTCGGTTTGTACGTCTGCAAGGAAGTCCAACCGAGCGCCGAGGCGCGCCGATTCGATGCGCTGGTCGGTCAGGGCATCCCCGATGTTGCGAACATGTTTTTCACGCTCGTATGTGTAGAAGGCGAAAGCTAGTACGAGGACCACCAATCCCACCTGGAGCACCCTGTAGTCCAACCCGGCGATAACAGGCAATTGGTCTTTGACGCCCGAGATCAAAAGGGCTACACCGGCGGCCAGCACGACTGCCACGATCGCCATGCTCGCCGCTATCCCGAGACGAGCCCTGCCTCTCGGTTGAAGCGATCCGGCAGATTCCCCTGCGCGCTCCGTGGCGCGTGCCTTGCCCATGGTCTTGTTATCGGCACAGCTCGATCTTGCATGAATGCGATCTGGGCGTGCAGGCATCAACTGGGTGGATCCTCGCGACAGGCCCGCAGCTAACTAGGTAGTTTTCCCGAAGTCCAGTTCGCTCAATGCTGGGGCCTGCCGGCCGATACTCACCTTGACTTTCAAAATATTCGGGAGAGAGCAAGATGACTAATATCCGGGCAACGTGTCCAGGTTGTGGTGAAGTCGATCTGACCGCCGACGATATCGAACTTCAGATCAGCCACGACGAGGACGAGAGTGTCTACAGTTTCAGCTGCCCCAAATGCGTTACCGATGTTTCCAAGCCAGCTGATGCCCGGATCATCCAGTTGCTCTTAAGTGGCGGGGTGAAGGCGAAGATCGTAGAACCGGCTATGCACGTGAGCGGCGACCCGATCTTCACCTACGACGACTTGCTCGACTTCCATCTAGAACTGGAATCGGACCAAGCGCTCCAGAACTTCCTCCAGGGCGCCTGACCTGCCCGCAGGCCTGCCCGCGGGCCTGTTGGCCAAGTGTCGATAGAATCTGCATGTGTGGTTCGAATCTTGCAGTCTCGTCGCGCCGCGTAGGGTCCCCGCGCGCCGTTGTGGCAGGCCCTGATGGGCAATCTCGGGGCCCCAGAGATGATCCTCGTTGCCGTTGTGGCTCTTATCGTTTTCGGACCGAAACGTTTGCCCGAGATCGCAAGGACCATCGGTAAGGCGGTAAGAGAGTTCAAGGCGGCAACCGCCGACTTCACGAACGAACTTACTTCTCTCGAGCCTTCAGCCAAGAGGCCTGAGACGGTTCAGCATGAGCCGCCAACCGAGGATCCACGACCGGGCCCGCGCCCCTGAATATGGGCCTGCTCGAAAGAAGACGCCGTCGCAGCAGAGATCCCATGACGGTGATCGGTCATCTCACCGAGTTGAGGTCGAGGCTCATAAAGGCCCTGCTGGCTTTCTTCGTCATGTCAGTGGTGGCTTGGTTCTTGTATGAACCCATCCTTCACCTGCTCATAGCGCCGATCTCTAAATTGCCTGAATCGGCCCGGATCTTGAGCAAGGGAAAGCTCATATACACCTCGCCGGTTGAGCCGCTATTCATCCGGTTGAAGGTAACTTCTTTCGCGGGGTTGGTCTTGAGTCTGCCTGTGGTCCTTTGGCAGTTGTGGAGGTTCGTCACTCCCGGACTGCGATCGAACGAAAAGCGATATGCGCTGCCTTTCGTGATGAGCGCGCTCACACTATTCGCCCTGGGGGCCGTGCTTGCCATCCTGACGATGCCTGCAGCGCTGCTATTCCTCAGCAAGCTTGCGCCGTCTACGACCTTCGATTTTCTGCCCAAGGCATCTGAATACCTATCATTCGTTCTGCTGCTTGTGGTCGCCTTCGGAGCCTCTTTCGAGTTCCCGATCGTGCTGGTCTTCCTCGCTTTGGTTGGGATCATCGACAGCCGTAAACTGCGAAAGAGCCGAGGATTGGCCCTGGTCCTGGTCCTGGTCGTAGCGGCAGTAGTTACCCCGACCCAGGACCCATTCACCCAGGTCGCCCTCTCCGTGCCCATGTACCTTCTCTACGAGGCAACGATAGTCACTGTGAGGCTGATGAAGCGCTGACCGTTTGCGGTTAGACTCTTCGACTCGATGGCTAAGACAGCGAAAAAGGCACCAACGCGCAAGCCCATAAAGGCTCGCGGCGCGCTGCCTACGCCTAAAGTCGCCCCTAAGCGAGTTCGGCGCAAGTGGTACCAGCGCAGAGAAACTCAGATGTTCGGTGCGGTCCTTGTTCTTGTTCTTCTCGGGGTTGGTTTGAAGGTATTCACCGATGTCCGCAAGTCGACCAGATCGCAGGCCGACCAGGTGAAAGCCACCAAACGTTTCGACAACAAGGTGACGCTTGCTCAAACCGGGATGCAGGACGTGTTCAGCGGTATCAACTCGGCACCGCAGGATTTTAAGAGCGGCAAGATGTCCGCCGATGACTTCAAGAAGCAGACCACCATTTGGCTCGAGAAGCTGCGGACCCTGGACGCCAAGTTGCGCGAACCGGTTCCAGCCGTTCCTGCTGAACTGCAGGAGGCTCAGGCACATTTCGTCGATGGGACGCTCATCTACATAGATGCGGTTAAGTCATTCCAGATAGCCGGTGCGGCCCCCGATACCGCAACCCGAGACGCTGCCATACAGCAGGGGTCCAACCTCATCTCCCATGGCACGGCCGTCTACGGGCTGGCGCAAAGGCTGATGCAGAAGCTAAAACTTTCATTAGGCATCGTGAAGAGGTCTGCCACCACCAGCGATCCGTTGACCGGGCCGATCCAGTTGCCTCAAGAAGAGGCCCCGCCGCCGCAGCCGAGTGGTGGTCAAGGCTTGCCCCCCGGAACCGGATCGGGCGGCCTGCCCCCCGCAGGAGTCCCAACCGCTCCTTAAGACTTTCACCGAGCGCTACCGCTCAACGAAGCGGCGGGATGGGATGCTTACCCCTATGAACGAGGCAGTTGCCGATTTCGCTTCGCGCTATCCGTTCGCCCTCGATCCATTCCAGATCGACGCCCTCGATGCGCTCGCGGCGGGAGGCTCGGTCCTCGTAGCCGCGCCAACTGGATCGGGCAAGACCATCGTTGGGGAATTTTCGGTGTGGATGGCCCTGTCCGAAAGGGGCAAGGCCTTTTATACGACCCCGCTCAAAGCGTTATCGAATCAGAAGTTCGGCGACCTGATCGCTCTGCATGGTGCCGACAAAGTCGGCCTTCTCACAGGCGATAACTCCATCAACGCAGATGCGCCTGTTGTAGTGATGACCACAGAGGTCCTGAGGAACATGATCTATGAGCGTTCGGATCTGCTCAAGGATCTGAGGTACGTGGTGCTCGATGAGGTGCATTACCTGCAGGACCGGTACCGGGGGGCCGTTTGGGAAGAGGTGATCATCCATCTTCCACTTGACGTCAAGATCGTGTCGTTGTCCGCAACGGTTTCGAACGCGGAGGAATTCGCAGACTGGATCCAGACCCTGCGAGGACCAACGACCGCGATCATCGAGGAACACCGCCCGGTCGACCTGCAACAGCACTACCTCATCGATGGAAAGCTGCTGCCCATGTTCACTGGCGATCCCGATGAACGTATCCCCAACCCCCAGGTTCGCAAAGTCGAGGCGCGTTCAGACCGCGGGTCGGTACGGAGGCAGGCATCACACACATCGCGTGGACGCACCCGCAGGCATCCGCGCAGGACAGAGACCGTGGAGCTCCTGGCTGATGAGGGGATGCTGCCTGCGATCTACTTCATCTTCTCCCGCAAGGGGTGCAACATCGCAGTCACTCAGTGCGAACGCGATGGCTTGAGGTTGACCGATGCCGATGAACGCACTCGCATCAGGGAATACGCGGAGATGCGCTGCTCGTATCTGGAATCTGCCGATCTTGGGGTCCTTGGTTACAGCGAATGGCTAGATGCACTCATGTCTGGGATAGCAAGCCATCATGCAGGCCTGGTTCCGGTCTTCAAGGAAACAGTGGAGGAGTTGTTCCAGGCGGGCCTCGTGAAGGTCGTATTCGCTACAGAAACATTGTCGCTGGGCATCAACATGCCTGCGCGCACCGTCGTGATCGAGTCGCTCTCGAAATTCACCGGCGAAAGACACGAGATATTGACGGCAGGGGAGTTCACGCAATTGACCGGACGTGCGGGCCGTCGCGGCATAGATGTGGTTGGCAATGCCGTCATACCTCAGCAAAATGACATCCCTTTCCATCAGATCGCGGGACTTGCCTCGCACAGGACGTACCAGCTCGTTTCTTCATTTCAACCTTCGTACAACATGGCAACCAACCTCGTTCGTAACTACTCTCAAGATGAAGCAGAGCATCTGCTCAACTCGTCTTTCGCCCAATACCGCGCGGACAAAGATGTTGTCGTGCTTGAACGGATGATCGAGCGCAACGATGCATACATCGCCTCTTATCGCGAGAAGGCTCTGTGCGAACTTGGCGACTTCCAGGGTTACTGGGAGTTGCGAACGCGTATGCAGGATATCGAGCGCAGGATCTCTCGGTGGGAATCGACGGCTGGACGAGATCAAGTGCGCAATGCTTTAGCCATGATGCGGCCTGGCCAGGTGCTTTTGATCCCGAGCGGCAAACTTCGCGGAGCCGTGGTCGTCGTTGGTACCGATCGCTCGAAGCGCGGGGACCCAAGACTCTTGGTGGTCAACGAGGCCCGCCGATTGCTCCGCATAGGACTATCAGATTTCCAGCGTCCACCCAAGGTCATCGGCAGGGTTCCTGCGGCAAGTGATGGACCGCATCTGAAGAATTGGTCGGCCGCTCGAAGCATCGATAATGAAACCCGTAAACGTTTCGCTCACGCACTCGCCTCCGTACCCATACCCGAAGACGCCTGGGAGCCCACTGCTGCTTCGCAAGAGGGTCCGCACGCCGAGTTGGCCGAAGCGAGAAATGCGGTCGAGGTCCATCCGTGCCACGGATGCCCCGACAGGGACCGACATGCTCAGTGGGCCGAGCGGGGGTCGCGGCTGCACCGCGAGAACCATGGTCTCAAGAAACGAGTTCGCGCACGAACCGAAACCCTCTCGCGCCGGTTCGAACGGGTCCTTGAAGTTCTGGACGAGTTCGGATACGTGGAGGATTTCAATCTCAGTGCCAAGGGTCATGCGCTCGCTAGGATCTACAACGAGAACGACCTGCTCGTTTCAGAGACGCTGGTTCGTGGTTGGCTCGATGACCTATCTGCGCCTGAGCTTGCCGTCATCGCATCGACATTCGTCTTCGAATCGAGAGGGCCCTTCGAGATCTCCGGAACGATCCCAACGGCAGACGCTAAGAAGGTGTACGGAAAGATCGTTCGTCTTGGAGAACGCATGAAGCGCAGCGAGGGCAGGCTTGGACTGGAACTCACCAGAGGAACCGAAGCTGGATTCAGCGAACCGATCTATGGATGGGCCCGTGGGATGTCACTCGAAGAAGTCCTAGATGACGATTCCACTCCAGGCGACTTCATAAGGTCGTGCAAGCAAACGATCGACTTGCTCAAGCAATTGGGCCAGGTGACCTCTAACGATGCTCTGCGCGCCAAACTCGCAGAAGCAACAACTGCGATCGACCGCGGCGTAGTCGCTTATGCAGGAGGGATCTGATTGCTCCCTGACCGGATCATCGAACCCGACGTGGATGCCTACCGCGCCGATTGGTGGACTCTTTCGCTGATGCAGGCTCGCGCTGGTCAGTCCATCGAGCCTCCCGATCTCGTCGTCAAGCCACGCGATGCCGATGAGGTTGCGATGTGCCTGAGATATGCACGGGAAAATGGCAAAACGGTCATCCCGCGTGGCGGGGGGTCGGGGGTTTGCGGGGGAGCCAAAGCGAGCGCAGGCAGCATGGTCATGGATCTGTGTCGAATGAACCACATCGGGCAGGTCGATGAGACTTCGATGACGGTCGAGGTGGGGTCGGGAACGACAGGCCCTGACCTGGAATCCGCGTTGAACGAGAGCGGTCTCACGCTAGGCCACATGCCGCAGTCGTTTCATATATCAACGGTTGGTGGCTGGGTATCTACCAAGGCCACAGGTCAGTTCTCTACCCGATATGGAGGTATCGAAGAACGGATCCTCTCGCTCGAAGCCGTACTCGCCGACGGAACCTTCGTGGCCGGCAAGGCCACGCCGAGGTCAGCAGCCGGACCAGATTGGTGGCGCATGTTGATCGGTGCCGAGGGAACGCTCGGGATCGTTACGTCGGCCACCCTTTCTGCATTCGCCGAACCTCAGCATCACCGCTGGCTGGTACGTTCGTTCCCCGACATCGGTCTGGGTATCGAAGCTTGCAGGTTGATCATGCGGTCGATGCTGCGCCCCAGTGTGGTCCGCTTGTACGACCAGGCCGACTCAGCCCTTAACTTTGGGCCCGCAGGATATGCGACGGACATGCCGCTCATGCTTGTTAGGTTCGAAGGCGAACCGGCGATGGTTGAAGCGGAAGCGTCGATCGCCCAGCGCATCTGCGACGAAACCTCGGGTGCTCTGGCCGATCCATCCTTGGCTAACCATTGGTGGTCTCATCGTTTCAAGGCCGCCGACTCTTACCAACGGATCCTTTCATCTAACGGTCCGCTTGGGCCTTTCGGGGTAGCCGAAACTATCGAAGTATCGGCAACCTGGCATGGACTCGCGAACCTTCATGCAATGGTGCGCGACGCTATCAGCCCGCACGTAGACATCGTTGCTGCGCATGTGTCTCATCTGTATATGAGTGGAGCCAATATCTACCTGACTTTTTTGATCTCAGGGGCTACCAGCCACAACGAAGCCATCGATCGGTATAACGATGCGTGGGATTCGGCCATGCAGGCCTGCCTTTCGGCCGGGGGCAGCATCAGTCATCACCACGGCATCGGTGTCGTTCGTAGGCGGTGGATGCAAGAAGAGTTGGGGTCGGGTCTTGCCGCATTGCGAAGGCTAAAGGATTCCTTCGATCCCGAAGGCTTGCTCAACCCAGGTAAGTTGCTCCCCGAGTAGTATCTCGCCTCATGACATCAGCCCACGGCAAGGCCATCGTGATAGCGAACTCGCGAGCGGGGGCCTCGAGCAAGAACAAATCCTCGATAAGCGACCTTCTTGCCGCCGCAGAGATCGATCACGAAACCAGATCCACCGAAGGCCCCCGTCATGCGATCCAACTAGCCCGTGAAGCGGTCGACGCTGGTGCGAGGTTCATCGTCGCAGTCGGAGGGGATGGAACGATCCATGAGGTCGTGAATGGGATGATGACCGCAGATGCTTACGATCCCGAGCTCGTCCTAGGCATCATCCCCGGTGGCTCGGGAAGCGACTTCATCAGGACATTTGGACTTCCCGCCACCGCTTCCGACGCGGTCGAGCACCTAAAGGGCGAACCTTGGTTTCAGATCGATATAGGCAAGGTCACCTACCAACAGGGCGGCACGCAGGTAGCTGAGTTCTTTCCGAATATCGCCGAGGCCGGACTCGGCGGTGAAGTGGTTCGAAGGGCGGAGAAGCTTCCGCGGCGCGTCGGAAGACTGCGTTACCTCATCAGTTTCTGGTTAACTCTCGCGCGGTACTCATCCACCGAGGGTCGGGTGCTTCTTGATGACAAGACCTATGAAGGACGCATCACGAATCTGGTTGTGGCCAACGCCCAATTCTTTGGAGGTGGTATGCGGATCGCCCCAAAAGCCCATCCTGCCGATGGCAAGTTCAACGTGTTGATCCAACACGGGACGAAGATGGATTATGTGTCAGGCATAAGCAAGGTGTTCAAGGGTGAACACTTGCCTTCGCCGGCGATCAAGGAACTAAATGCCGCTGTCGTCAGGGTCGAAAGCAAGAAACCGCTCCAGATAGAGGCCGACGGCGAGGTCCTTGGTTTCACCCCCGCAACTTTCGAGATCATCCCCAATGCCCTAAGGCTGAAGATCTAGACCTCTTTCCCTGCTGACCTCACCTAAGTAGGAGTCGAAAGACTGCACCGCATCTTCGGGGGTCATCTGAAGTTCTTTCGAAAGAAGTTCCTGAACGAAATCTCTCGCGCCGACCCCGGCATGCCGATCTTCAAGACTGATCCTGGTGCGCCTGGCCAAAAGGTCGGCCGCCGAACACGCCATCTCATTTCGGACGGCCCAAACGAGTTCCGCTTTCAGATAGGGAAGGCCCTCAACGACAGGTTCCGCCAAAGCAGGGTCGTTGCGGGATAGCTCAACGACCCTGGTCGCGTCATCTCCGTACGCCATCAACAACGAACTGGCGACATCTTCACTAAGCCCCAAAGACTGAGTGGCATCTGCGAGTTGTGTAGCGGCTCGGTCGATGTCGGTAACGCCAAGCCGTAGATGCTGCGTAACGCAGCGCCGATAGCGCCCCCTGCGTCGCGTGATTAGATCCACGGCTTCTTCGGCCATCAAGCGAAACGTTGTGAGCTTCCCTCCGGTGATCGTCACGAGGCCTTTGGGCCCCCGCATGATCGCGTGACGCCTGGACAGATCCCGTGTCTCGGCCCACCTCGGATCACTGAGTAATGGACGCAGGCCCGCGTAGGCCCCGCAGATATCGGATTCGTCGAAGTCGATATCGAAGGTCTTGTTGAGTGACGCCAGCATGTCGCCTCTTTCGCTCGGTGTGACGGTTAGCTCGATCGATAGGCCTGGATATGCAGTGTCGGTCGTGCCCACGATCACTGAAGATCTCCACGGGATGGCGAAGATGAGTCGTCTTTCAGTAGCGGAAGGGATAAGCATCGCCGATCCAAGTGGCAACCGAGACTTCGGCACGAGGACGTGGATGCCTTTGGATGGCTGTAGTCGTTGCGGCGACGAGCCCGCTTCGATGTTCCTAAGCCCGTCGGCCCAAACGCCGGTGGCATTCACGGTGTCAGTGGCCATGATCTGTAATGAGTGCAAAGAAGTTAGGTCCGTCGCGTGCGATCCGATGATGCTCCCCATCACCTCGACGAAAGAGTCGGCCTGCACGTGGTTACAAACGATCGCACCCGCGTTGGCCGCTGCCTTGAGTACGGCCAGAGTCAAACGTACGTCGTCGGTTTGAGAGTCGAAATACTGGTACCCGCCACCTCCCTTACGGGTGAAGGGAGCGATCTGCATAGCCTCTTCGTCACTCACCTTTCGATGCCTGCCTGCGCCTGACAAGCCTGCCAAGATGTCGTAGATGGTGAGGCCAAGACCTGCTTTGGCGTTGGCGCCGGCCCACTTGGGCCAGAAGAACCCGATCGAAGTAACAAGATTCGGCGCGATCCGCCGCAGAAGATCGCGCTCTGATGCCGCCTCTCGCATAAGCCCGAACTCACGATGTTCTAGGTAACGAAGACCTCCATGGATCAACTTAGACGACTTCGAAGATGTGCCGGAAGCAAAGTCATGCTTTTCGATAAGTGCCACCGAAAGCCCACGCGTGGCAGCATCGAGGGCGATGCCAGCTCCTGTTATGCCGCCGCCGATGACCAGTAGATCGAAAGTCCTGCTCCCCAGTGTCTCGATGGTTCGAGAGCGCGATTCAACAGGGTTCAGAACAACAACCCCACCAATCCGCGAGCGATCGTGTAGAGACCGACCACCAGAACGATGACCCCGACCAAGATGATCGGCCCAAGCCACCAGTCTGTCCCTTTCTTGAGTGGACCTGGCTCCGAGTCTTCGATGTATACGGCCAACACCGTTCCAGCGTGATCCCTGATCAAAGCGTGATCTGACGAGCCGTCGTCGATCTGCGAGGCCCCGACCAATAACTGGGTCACTTCTTCTTGGTCGAGTTTCAAAGTCACTTCATCTAGGGGCCGGCCGGCGCCGTCTTGTATCTGCACGGGTTCATTGTAGGCGGGTAGGATGCGGCACCATGGGAACCCAAACATCGTTGATTGGCCTTGATGAAACCCAAAGGGCGCTGAGGGATCTTGTTCGAGACTTCGCACAGAAGACCGCTGGCCCCGCATCGGCCGGATACGAAGAGCGAAGCGAAGATCCGGCCCCGGTCTATCGTCAGCTCGCCGAACTAGGACTTTGCGGTCTGCCGTTCGATCCCGATTTCGGCGGCGGGGGACAGACATACGTCACCTACTTGAGCGTCATCGAAGAACTCGCTCAGGTTTGGGTCGCTTTGGCGATAGGCCTTGGGGTCCATACCCTTTGCTGTGACGGGATCCAGCGATCGGGTTCCAGCGATCTTAAGAACTCGCTTCTGCCCGCGATGTTGAGCGGAGAAAAACTGGGCGCTTACGCACTGTCCGAACCATCCTCAGGGTCCGACGCAGCCTCCCTTCGGACCAGAGCCGAGAAAGTCGGTGGATCGTATTCGCTAACTGGTCAGAAGCAGTTCTGCACAAGAGGCGGCGAAGCCGACCACGTTTTAGTTCTGGCTCGCACCGGCGGAGAAGGGCCATCCGGCGTCTCTGCCTTCATCGTCGACAAGGGGTCGAAAGGATTCGTGGGAACCAAGACCGAGAACAAGATGGGGTGGAGATCGTCGCCGACCTGGGAATTGGTCTTCGATGGATGTGAGGTTGCACCCAGCCGGCTCCTTGGTGCCGAGGGCGAAGGTTTCAAGATCGCGCTGTCGGCGCTAGATGCCGGAAGGCTCGGGATCGCGGCATGCTCTATAGGACTCTCTCAAGCTGCACTCGATTCCGCGGTCAAGTTTGCAACCGAGCGCGAACAGTTCGACAAACGGATAATCGATTTCCAAGGCATCCGCTTCATGCTTGCGGACATGGCTACGGCCATCGAAGCAGGCAGAACGCTTTACAGGCACGCGGCATCGTTGAAAGACGCTGGACTTGCCTATTCGAAGGAAGCCGCCATGGCCAAGCTTTTCTGTTCCGACACAGCGATGAGAGTGACGACGGACGCGGTGCAGATCCACGGCGGATACGGCTTCGTCGAGGAATATCCAGTTGAAAGATTCATGCGCGAAGCCAAAGCCCTGCAGATCGTCGAGGGCACTAATCAGATCCAACGGATGGTGATCGGCCGTCATCTCGCGAACTGAACCATTCGCCGTTCGGGCACGCGGCATCTTCGCGGCGGGCATCTCGGAACCGTTTCAAGTGATGGTGATCGAGGACGGTCACGTGGCTGACTTGGATAGGGGAGTGGACCGGATCGGGGCGGGGATCGAGCTGGTTGATCTCGACGGCTTCATCTTGCCTGGTCTGATCGATGCTCATGTTCACCTGACAACCACGGGGATGTACGCATCAGGGCTGGACCTTCGTGATCATCGTTCGGTCTCATCGATGCTGGATGCCCTTGGTGATTTCGTTGCAGGACGGTCACCGGGTTGGGTGATCGCAGGTAACTTCGATCCTGGGCGAAACGACGACAAGCGAATGCCAACCGCCGCGGAGCTGGACAGGGTTGCTTCTAGGTTCACGTTGCTCATCTCTAGGGCCGATGGACATTCGTGCGCGGTCAACTCGATGGCGTTCAAAGCCATCGCATTGGAACCAGGACTACGCGGGATCGCGTTAGATGGGTCCTCGAAGCCTACTGGGGTCCTGGCTGATCAGGCCAACTACAAAGCGCGCGAGAGGTTCTTTTCGTTGGTCCCTGAAGAAGAGATCGCGCTCGCGCAGCAGGCAGCATGCCAAGTCGCATTGAGTCATGGGGTGACCGCACTGCATGAGATGGCCGGTGGATCATTCATGGGCGACAAGGATTTCGAGGTTCTCCTGCGTGATGGGGCCGACTACCCCGTAACCATCACGCCGTATCTGGCTACCCTCGATGTAGGTTTGGCTGTCAAGAAGGGGCTGGGGACCATAGGTGGCGACATGTTCCTTGATGGCAGCATCGGTTCGATGACCGCAGCCATGTCGCAGCCGTATCAAGGCACCTCCTCATCGGGATCGCTTTATCACTCCGACGACGAGATCACCACATTCTTCGTCGAGGCGACAAGGGCGGGACTACAGGCGGGCGTACACGCGATAGGCGATGCCGCGATCGAGCAAGCGATCAGGTGCATGGAAGAGGCCTATATCTTGCTCGGCCCCCAGGGGGCCGAGGCCGCCCGGCAGCTTAGGCATCGCATCGAACACTTCGAATGCGTTTCCGTTTCACAACTCGACCGATCCGCTCGCCTTGGTTTGGTTGCGAGCGTTCAACCGATGTTCGATGGGTATTGGGGTGGACCTGGGCAGATGTACGAACAGCGTCTGGGCGACAGGGCTCGCACCATGAACCCCTTTAGTGCGATGGCTGCCCGAGGCATGATCGTGGCCGGCGGTTCAGACTCGACCGTAACCCCGCTCGACCCCTTCCTCGGGATGTCGGCTGCTATGAGCCACAACGACGCCGATCAATCTGTCGATCTTTCAACGGCTCTGGGGTTCTTTACGACCGGGGCCGCAACTGCCGCTCATCAAGAGGCGACCCGCGGGAGCCTCGAGGTTGGGAAGATCGCCGACTTCTGTTTAGTGGCCGACGACCCAAGAACGCTATCTGCCACCGAGTTAGCCAGCCTTGTGGTCACATCTACCTGGGTGGCTGGCGAACAGGCCTGGTCGGCCGATCCGATTGCGTAATTCCAGGGAGGCCTCATAATGCGTTTCTCATTTTTAGATCAACAAGGGGATCGATTTGCCAGAGCCAGATGAAGACGAAGAAGAACTAGAAGACGAGGAAGACGACGTCGCGCCGGTTGGCGCCGTTATAGCCCAACCTGGTCAAGTCGAGGAAAGTTTCGACGAATTGCTTTCCAAGCACGTCGAACCTAACGATGACGATGACGAAGAGTCATTGATGGACCTGACCAGGGAGGAACGTCTCGAGTCTCTATCGATAAGGGCCGCTCCCAAGCAGGCCAACGAGTTCGTTTGTTCGAATTGTCATCTCGTCAAACACAACAGTCAGCTCGCTAATGCGAAGCGAGAGCTCTGTCGAGACTGCGTCTAACCTCCTGCGATAGCCTCGGCTTCGCCGTCGTCGCCGGGGGGCTAAGCGGGGTGGTCACGTCGTTGGCATTTCCTCCCGCCGACGTGGGGGCCCTTGCGTTCGTTTCATTGATACCCCTTGTCGTTATCTACCTTAGAGCGAACTTCAATGCCGTTGCGATCGCGTGCGCGGCTTTCGGTTTGGGTTTCTTCTTGCCCCTTCTGTCCTGGATCCATCTCTTTGGCGCTGGGGCTTATTTCGGACTAGTGGGTGTTGAGGTCGCCGTATTCACATCGGTGATGTCTATCCTGTGGTTGGTCACCAAAAAGCTTGGCCCGGCTCCAAAGGCCTTTGGATTCGCACTCGCATTGGTCATCTCGGAATACGCTCGCGGCCATCTCCCGGTTCTGGGATTCACGTGGGGCGACATCGCCTATTCGCAGCATGATTCGTATCGTTTGCTGCGATCGGCAAGCATCGGCGGCCCATGGGCCGTGTCACTGTTGGTGGTTGGAGTGGATGCGACCATCGGATTGATAACGGTAGCCATCCTTAGTCGTGGTCGCATCGGATCCGCTAAGGTCATAACCGCCCTTGCCTTGGTTGCCCTTCTCATCTTCGGTCCGTGGGTCATCCCTGTATCTACGCCGGGCGGCAATGAGGCCAAGATCGCCGTGATCCAAGGCAATGCTCCGCAGGACACGCTTGATCCTCATTACGATGACCTGATGGTTGCGGCGAACCACGCCGCAACCACGATGAAGGTCTCCTCACAGAACCCATCGCTGGTGGTTTGGCCCGAGAGTTCCTTCGACCAGGATCCATTGATCGAACCTCGATTCCAGCAGGTGTTGCAGGATTCGATCCAAGCGATGCGGGTGCCATTCTTGGTAGGGGCCTTGTTGGATCAGAGCGTCGGCCAGGTTCCCCGTTTCGCCAATAGCAGTGTGTTCTTTCGATCCGATGGAAGCGTCGCAGATATCTACGTCAAACAACATCTGGTGCCATTCGGCGAGTACGTTCCGGCGCGCAGATTCTTCGAGCCATTGGTGAAGCAACTCGAAAGGGTACCTTACGATTTCGTTAAGGGTCCCCTCCCCAGGTCTTTCTCCATCGGCTCCGGCTCATTCGCTTCCGTCATCTGTTTCGAGTCCACCTTTCCCGAGATCGTTAGAGGTATGGTCGCAAGCGGAGCTCGGCTCTTGATCGTGTCGACGAACAATTCTTCCTTCGCCAGAACGTCGGCGAGCCGTCAGCATCTGGCGTTCTCCCAAGTAAGGGCTGCCGAAAACAGGATGTGGGTGATGCAGGCTGCCCTTACTGGGATATCAGCTGCGATCGATCCGGATGGCAGAGTCGTCAAGCGCACCGCTTTGTTCAAGCAGGCCACCGTCGTACAGAACATCCGCTTCGCGACCTCGGTAACGCCTTATGCGCGCTTGGGGGACTGGGTTCCCGTAGCGGCCATCGCAGCGATGCTGGCGATGATGTTTGCTGGGCGAAAAAGCGACCCACCTTTCCCCGTCGATGAGCCTGAACCCTGGCAGAAGAAACCGCAACCAGATTCATTGATCGTGATCCCAACCTTCAATGAGGCCTCAAACATCACTAGCGTTCTTGAGCGATTGTTCGCCGCTGCACCAGATGTCGATGTGCTGATCGTCGACGATGGTTCGCCCGATAACACCGCGGGGGTCGCAAGAGCATGGGCTGGCTCCAACGAGCACGTATTCCTGTTGGAACGCCCCAGCAAACAGGGTTTGGGACATGCATATCTAGCCGGGTTCAGATGGGGATTGGACCGCGGTTACGAAAAGTTCGTCGAGATGGACGCGGATCTTTCTCATGATCCCGCTGATGTTCCACGCTTGCTGGCGCAAGCTGACGTGACTGACCTCGTCATCGGGTCTCGGTATGTCGATGGGGGAGCGGTGGTCGGATGGTCCAGATTCAGACATGGCCTATCGAGATCGGGCAACGTCTACGCCCGCATTCTGCTGGGTTTCGCGATCAGGGATGCAACGAGCGGGTTTCGATGTTTCCGCAGAAAGGTGCTCGAAGATGTAGGTCTCGGCCTGGTTCACTCGAACGGGTACGCATTTCAGATCGACATGGCATACCGCGCACACCGGGCTGGGTTCTCGATCGGAGAGCTGCCGATCACGTTCCGGGAGCGAGAATCGGGCCTGTCGAAGATGTCGAAGGCGATAGTGGCTGAGGCGGTCACGGCTGTCGCCTTGTGGGCGATCAAACATAGGCTCCTGCGCAGGCCCTAGTTCGGCAGGGTTGAAGTAGGATGCCTAGCAAGGAGAGCGCATGGAAGCTGGAGACCTGGTCCAAGATTTCGAAGGGCCGCGCGACGGGGGAGCCCTGGTCTCGCTTTCTTCCCTCCTTGAAAAGGGCCCTCTGGTCATCTTCTTCTATCCCAGAGCCTTCACTCCTGGATGTACCGAGCAGAGTTGTCCTTCCGCGATCTATCGGAAGAGTTTGCGGCCCTGGGGGCCCAGGTCGTAGGTATCAGTTGCGATGATGAGCAACGGCTATCGAAATTCAGCGGATATTACAAACTCGGACTCACCTTGATAGCGGATCGCAAGGGTAAGATCGCCAAGCAGTTTGGCGTGAAGCGCACGGGCCTTCCTTTCGACAAGAGGGTCACCTTCGTTATTGGCCAAGATCGCGGAGTCGTTGAAGTGATCAGCAGCGAGACCGACATGCTCGTGCACGCCGATCGGGCGCTAGAGGTCCTGCGAGCGATGAAACAGCAAACGACGGTCGTTCTTCCGGAGTTGCAGGTAAAGGTCCCAGATCAGTTGTTGATCCCAGACTAGAGGGCGGGCTTGGTCTCTAGCACGCGAACCGCCGACGCGGGTTCACTTACGTTGGCCCGTCTAACCTCAACAAAGAAGCCGATGATCAACGGGATCATCTCGAACACGTTGTACAGCGTGTGCAGCACGGGCCTTACGATTGGAAGTCCGCCCGCGATCAATCCGCCCTTGGACAACAGTCCGGGGGAGCCAGACATCCCCGTCTGCAGATACATGCTCAAGATATAGGTGTGCTCGAATTGATGCCAGACAGCGAACACGAAAGCGACCCATAGCCATGTGTTCGACCGAAACTTCCACAGCAAAAGAAGGGTCGAAGTGAACACCAGTGAGTTCCAGATGTAGTGGACCCATTCGATATCTAACTGGCCGACGATCCCATGGGCGTGGGCCTGCCCAACATCCAGTACATACAACTGAACCAGTTGCACGATGTGTTCGCCGATGTGGCCGCCTTGGGCGATCAATAAGAGGAAGAAGAAGGCAAGAGCCCTGTTGGAGCTCGCTCTGCCGCGGATCCAGTGCGGTATCACAGTGCTACGCAAGAATCCTCCTTGGGCGTTGGGGCTAACCGATACAACGAGGGTCAGGCATCAGCCGTTACCCAATCCTCACGAAGCCTCCGTGCGCGCAAAGCGATTATTGGGGGGCCCTAGATCCGCAGTCCCAATCACTCAAACGCTCCGGGGGACTACAGACAGGTGGGGCTCGGCACCCTCCATGTTTGCTTACAGAACAGATATTTAGTAAGGACTAGGACAGATGAATGCCGCGGGATGAATCCTAGGTTATTCAGTCCTCCCGGAGACTCACAAAACACCTGAATCCTCTTTCAAGTCCCTTTTTGTTCTCACGATGATTGGGATCATCAGCAAAACGATCACTACCTGAGGCACCCACAAGAGAGTTTCAACGTTTGTCAGTTTGAACAGCTGAGTAAGAATGGCTCCACTAGCAAGGCTTGAGGCTAAGTAAGCCAGGGTTAGGGGAAATCGTACGGGTCGATGAAGGGTGAAATAAACCCAGGCCGATAAAGAGCCCAACCCACAAAGCATTGAGAAGGCAATAACGACAATCGTCGTCAAGGTCTCCTTCTCAGCGTTGGTTAGGTTTCAATGGGGGTCCCGTCGTTCCGCCCATTCTTCGATGAGCCAAGATGGCTAGCGCCAGGGCTATCGCGGCCGCCGGCAAGCTCCAGACGCTGTTGTGGGCTTGGAGCGAAGCGGCGTTGATGAAGAAACCTGACGAAGCGACCGACAGAAGCAAGGGGAGTCGTTTCCGGGAAACCTTGAACATCTTCATGATCCACATATCCTAACCCGCTGCTTGTTCCCCAGCGATCAATTATCAGGGGGCGGGGGCTTTGTCGAGGCCGAAAGGGCCGGGTGTCCAATCGTTGGTTTCGATACACGACAAGAATGCTCTCGCCATCTTGCGGGAGCGAAGAACAACCACAGTCTTGCTCTCCCCCATCAACGAAAGTCTCTCGATGATTCCGGGGCGCCGCTTCGCGCTGTAGGTCCAGATCCATCGAATGAAGGAAAGATCGAGCTTTTCAGGGCAACCAGGGAGAGGGTCAGTTCGCGTTCGGGACCATCTGCGTTTGAAAACACCCCACAGGCACGCGCGCCGCGGAAGGTCCATGAATATGATTGCCTCGGCGCGCTCCAAGCGGAGCGCCATCGTGGACCCGTAGTTGCCGTCGAATATCCACTCGCTACTTCTTGCGACCTCTTTTTGCAGCGCCATGTGTTCTTCCTTAGAAACATGCGTCCAGCCAGGGAGCCAGAACATCTGATCAAGGTGATGAACTGGGATGCCCAGTCGTTGGCCGAGCGCGACGGCAAGGGTCGATTTGCCTGACCCGCCGCATCCGATGATCGCTATCTTCCTTGGAAATTCACTCATGTCGCTCCCCTACCGACGAAGATGTAAGCATGAACCATCAACCGGCGTTGGATGCCATGCACACATGGCTTATGGAATTGGGCAACGAAGGCCGTTCGGTCAGGACCATCGATGCTTACGAAGGTGACGTCGGCGACACGTTGACCTCGATCGCACTGTTCCTCAAGATCGAGCCGAATCAACTCACTCTGCAGCAGGTATCCCGCGATAGTTTGATCGCATCGATCGCCGACTTTCGAACGAGACCAGATCCCAGATTCACGACCAACCCCGAGCAGGCGCCCAACCAGCGCAGCCCGGCGCGCGTGGCA
>JBHELT010000010.1:0-23777 GCA_046262935.1 Actinomycetota bacterium
AGTTCGCGCGCGTGGAACTTGGCATCGAGGTTGGCCCTCAGAGTGGCGTTTATCGCTCGCAGATCCATGGCGACAAAGAGTAACCGAACTTAGAAGAAACCTTTACCAGCTAGATCCCGCGTGCAGGAATTCTTCTTGTTCGGTGCCGTAGTCATCGGTGACCAGATCTGCGTTGTCATAACCGGCCCCCTTCTGGGGAGCAGTTGGGGTCCGCGTCCTAACGAGGAAGACGACGTAACCCGCCAGAAGGAGGTCGGCCACGATGTTCAGCCCGATCGCGATGGAACCGGATAAGAGTGCGAAAACAGCAGTAACCGCCGAAGTGGCCAGAAGGAAGATGAACAATCGCCTTTTCAGGGCAACCATGCGGTTGCGTGAGTCTTCGTTCCTGGCATCGGCCGGCTGACCAGCCTCGGGGACGACTATCCATCGGCCCCCTCCGCCGGAAAGGGGATTGGAACCAAGAGCTCGCATGCCGCGACGGAAACGCCCGATCGTGACTAAAGGAGAGGTCTGCTGTTTGGCCCTGAGGAGCGCCGGTAGGAAAACGGCTCCCCAAAGCAGCGCGAGCACGAACACCAGAAGAAACGTCAAAGCTTTGCCTGCTCGTCCCCTTTAGAGGTTACTTGACGAAAATAGCACGCTGGGTGTTGGGGTCTTTGGATTTGGCGGCATTGGTTAGACTGCCTCGAACCCACATCTTTCACTTCTTATCGAAAGGTTTCGACCAAGATGCCAACCTTCAAACGAGCCACCACTGCGATCAAGGCAACGAAGGCCGACCTTTTGGTGGTTGGTTGTTACGAAGGAAACGTGCTGAGCGACGAGGCCAAGGTCCTCGACAAGACGTTATCGGGGGCCATCACCAAGCACCTCGCCCGTGCAAGGACCCTCGGTTTCGCAGCACGTCAACCATTCAAAGGCCAGATCCGTCACGCCACAACCGTCTCGACCCTGGGCAAGATCGCCGCCCCGGAGGTGATGATCGTTGGCCTTGGGAAACAGCAACGTTCAACTGAAAACATCCGCAAAGCCGCGGGAGCAGCGGCCAGGTACAGCAATGGATATTCGTCGGTTGCCCTCGCGCTCCCAGAGGGGCCAGGGTCTACGCAGGCCGCCGTCGAAGGATTCCATCTCGGTTCATATGCATTCACCGGATATTTCTCTGCACAACCCAAGAGAACATCGCGCGTGGCTGTGATCGGTGCCTCCAATGCCGAGATCGCTACAGGAGTCGCGATGGCGGATGCAACAGCATGGGCCCGCGACCTGGTCAACGAACCGCCGAGTGACAGATCGCCAGAGGCCTTCGCCGAGCGTGTCGCTGATCGGGCCAAGGGGACCGGCGTAAAGGTCGAGATCTTGACGGAGAAGAATATGGCTGAGCGCGGGATGAACGGCATACTCACCGTCGGACGCGGCAGCGTCAACCCGCCGAGATTCGTAACGCTGACTTACGAACCCAAGGGGGCAAAGGCGTTCGTGGGTGCTATCGGAAAGGGGATCACTTTCGACTCCGGAGGTTTGTCGCTGAAACCTGCAGCGTCGATGGAAACGATGAAGATGGATTGCACCGGTGCAGCGGCCGTGGCATCCGCGATCTTGTCGCTGCCATATTTCGCTCCGGGCATCAAGGTCGTTGGTGCGATCGCGCTCGCAGAAAACATGCCTGGAGGAAGGGCAGTGAAACCCGGAGACGTCATCCGCCACTATGGAGGGCGAACGTCGGAGGTGCTAAACACCGATGCCGAGGGCCGTCTTGTTCTGGCAGACGCCTTGGCATGGATGGTCGAACAGCGGCCGGACGCTATGGTCGATCTTGCAACGCTAACTGGCGGCATGATGGTCGCGTTAGGACCCAAGTACGCGGGGTACTTTTCCAATCGGGCGGATCTTGCATTGCAATTGCAGATCTCCTCGGACAAAACTGGGGAGCCCTTGTGGCAAATGCCCTTGATCGACGAATACCGAGAGAACATCGATTCGATCATCGCCGACATCAAGAACACAGCTGGTACCACGTACGGTTCGCCCATATATGGCGCGCTGTTCTTGAAAGATTTCGTGGGCGATGTTCCATGGGCCCACATCGACATCGCCGGACCAGCATGGTCTGAGAAGGGAGAACACTTCCTTCCAGCTGGAGCAACAGGGTTCGGAGCGCGTCTTCTGATCGATTGGATCGGTCAGCGAGCAGCGACGGCCGAAGGTAGAGACCGAGGTTGACATGGAGATCGAAGGCCACCCAACACAGGACCTCGTCGACGAACTAGAACGTCGCGGCTCGTCGATATTCGAAGGAACAACGCAAGGCCCTCGCGACGTCATCGTCGATGGCAGTGCCGAGAACGGACTTTGGGTCTTCGTTCCCAAACAGGCCTATGACACCGAGATCGACGCCCCCCCTCCGTTCCAATGATCGACGACTCGGGTTATCGCACGGTGATGCGCAACCTCGCGGCTGGGGTAAGCATCGTGACCGCGGTCGTGGATGGTGTCCCTTACGGCATGACGGCCACCTCGTTCACCAGCGTCTCGTTGGATCCGATGCTCGTGCAGGTCTCGTTGGAGAAGTCATCGCGTACCCATCAAGCCGTTCGCGACATGACGCGCTTCGCCGTCAACATCCTTGCAGCCGACCAGGCCGAGGTTGCGCAGCGTTTCGCGGAGTCCGGAAACGACAGTTACGACCAGGTCGATTTCTCGATGAGCCCAACGGGTTTACCGATCATCGACGGAGCGATCGGCACGTTGGAATGCGAAGTGATCGATGAGCTCGATGGGGGCGACCACACCATCTTCGTCGGCAAGGTGACCGACGGAAGCTACGACGAACAATCATCTCCCCTTCTGTATTTCCGTGGAAAGTATCGAACACTTCAGGAGGAGGACAACCAATGACTAAATGGGAATATGCGTCTGTGCCGATCATCCCGCATGTTGCACAAGAGATCTTGAACAACTGGGGAGAGGACGGCTGGGAGTTGGTGACTCTGATCAGTCCCCCTGACGTTGGAGGCTTGGTCGCTTACTTCAAACGCAAAAAAGGAGAATCACCAGACGCCTGATCAACTCTGTTGATGTTTGGTGCGCTCACCCGATAGCAACGCGATCGCGTGGGGAAGCAGGTCGGCGATCGCCGTTAAACAATCCTGAACACCACCTGGGCTCCCAGGCAGATTCACAACCAGGGTCGAGTCGATGGTACCTGCCACCGCGCGTGACAAGGCGGCGAATCTGGTTTTGCTTTCGCTCGCCTTACGCATCGCCTCCCCCAGACCAGGGACCAAGCGGTCGCACACATCGGCGGTTGCCTCGGGAGTCACATCGCGTATCGCAACCCCGGTGCCACCAGTCGTCACGATCAGCCTGCTGCCTGCGCGCGCCGATGCAACGATCACATCAGAGATGCGACCTCTTTCGTCAGGCACCACCAACGGTTGATCAACCAACGCACCCATGGAACCTAGGATGCCCACTGCAAGTGGGCCGCTTTCGTCTTTGGAGGTGCCGCTCGAAACCGAATCGCTTACCGTCACGACCGTTGCGTGTATGCCGGCCAGCGGATCGGTCAACGAGGCGCCTTGAATGGACCGGACTTGCCGCCAGTCTTCGACAGCAATCTCACCTTTTCGATGCTTATCGACTTGTCCGATGCCTTACACATGTCATAAACCGTCAGCCCCGCGACACTGGCCGCAACCAATGCTTCCATCTCGACGCCCGTTCGATCATTGGTGGTGACCGTTGCGCAGATCTTGATCCCGTCGGGTTCGATGTCGAGATCAACTTCGATCCCAGAGATCGCCAAAGGGTGGCATAAGGGGATCAGTTCGTGGGTTTTCTTTGCCGCCATGATGCCGGCGATACGAGCAACCGCGATGACATCTCCCTTCGACGTAGCACCTTGTCGAATCAGTGCCAGTGTTGCCTGGTCGATGCGGACGAAAGCCTCGGCAGTGGCCTTGCGAGCGGTAACTGGCTTGGAAGAAACATCGACCATGCGTGCAGAGCCATCGTCGGCAAGATGAGTAAGCCGAGCCTTCGCATCAGTGCTCTGACGCCTCGGCACTATTTGCGGAATCTCTCGATGAACGATGTGAAGCTGGCACCGAGTTCAGGATGCTCGGCGCCAAGAGCAACAACAGCCTCGAGGTATCCGCCTTTCATCCCAACGTCCCACCTGCGTCCCTTGTAGTTGATGGCCTGCAACTGCCCTCTGTCGGCCAAAACTCCGAGCGCATCAGCCAGCTGGATCTCTCCGCCCGCCCCCGTGTCGAGCTTCTCGAGCACGTCGAAGACATCTGGATGAAGCACGTACCTCCCGCTGAGTGCCAGATCGGATGGCGCGGTTGCGGGATCGGGTTTTTCGACGACTGAAAGAACGTCCATGACCGAGGCATCTGGGTCATTCGGCTCGATAGACCCATAGAAACGTATGTCATCGTGGGGGACCTGATGAACAGCCACGACGCTTCGATCGGAATCATCGAATGTAGCGATCATGTTCGCAAGGAAGTTGATGTTGGGATCGAAAACCTCATCTGGCAATAACACTACGAATGGTTCCGGTCCAACATATTCGTGAGCAACCCAAACGGCATGGCCAAGACCCAGCGGTTCGTTCTGACGCACCGAGTAGATGTCGGCCATCTCATGAAGATGCCGAACCTCTTCCAGCAATTCCAGCTTGCCAGCTCGCTGAAGAGCGCTTTCGAGTTTCTTGGCGCTAGAGAAGTGATCGGCGATGGCATCTTGTCCCTGCGATGTGACGATGCAGATGTTGGTGATACCGGCCCGCACCAGTTCCTCAACCGCGTACTGGATCACAGGCCGGTCGACGAGGGTGATCAAAGGCTTCGGCACGGCTTTAGACGCGGGGAGGAAGCGGGTACCCAAACCCGCAGCAGGGATGACTGCTTTTCTCACCGGCATCGCGGTCTAATCCTACTTGAAGCTTGGCAGTCCGCTCTCGGAGAACCCACCGGTAACGCCGCTTGCTTAAGCGGCCTCGTCGGGCCGATGCAGAACGACCCGGTTCTTACCCGAGGCTTTGGCTGCGTACATAGCGAGGTCCGCGTTGCGAAGCAGCGTGGTCTTATCGCTACCGTGATCTGGGAAGCAGGCAACGCCAACGGACAGCGTAACATCGACCGCAAGATCGCTTCTTTCGCCTTTGAACGGCGTCGACGCGATCTCTTGCCTGATCTTCTCCGCCGTTCTCATGCCACCTTCCGAGTCGGTTTCGGGAAGGATCAAAACGAACTCCTCGCCACCGTAGCGCGCGAACATATCGATGTCGCGTATCACGTTCTTCACCCTGCTGGCGATCTCGATAAGGACAGAGTCACCCAATTGGTGACCGTAGGTGTCGTTGAAAGTCTTGAAGTTGTCGATGTCGAATTCGATCAATGAAAATGGTCTCTTGTAACGCCTGGCTCGGTCGATCTCTTGTTCGAACTGCATCTGGAAGTAGCGATAGTTCCAGATGCTTGTAAGCCCATCCATGATCGCCAGTTTCTGCGCTTCCCTGTGCAAAAGGACGTTCTCTATCGCAACCCCAGCGTGATCGGCGAGCGACAAGATGGTCCCCATGTCGGCTTCGCTGAAGTCGCGACCATCTTCTTTGTCGAATACGGTCAGCACTCCGATGACTCTTTCTTGAGAGAACAGCGGTACAGCCAAAGCCGTTGAGAAGTTTGGCTCGCGCGGGTCAACGGCATGCTCATCGGTCCCGTTAGGAAGTCGCACCGGATTACCTGTCTCGGCTACGTAGCCACTGATCCCCTTGCCAAGTTCAAGATCGAAATCTGGGTCATCAAGACCGCGGGCAACACTCGCTGTCAGTGCATCTCGACCCGACATGAGCATGATCACACCGCGTTGCGCGCGAAGGGTATCCATGCTCGCTTCAAGGGTGTTCTCGAGCATGCTGTCGAGATCGTGGGTCGACCGCAGGGTCTCGCCGAAGCGCGTGAAGGCGCGTTTCAGGTCCTCTCTGGATTCGCGCAGTTCCTGGATATGGATCGCGAGTCGGCGCGTCATCTCGTTGAACGAGCGAGCCAGTTGTCCAACCTCGTCTCGAGAGCGAACCTCGATATGTTGTTCGTAGTTGCCAGCGGCGATCGCATTGGCTCCCTCGGCCAACTCCTTCAGCGGCCGAGAGATGAGTTGCGCTAGATAGAAACCAAGCACGCCTGCTGCCAACAGCGCGAACAGCAGAAGAACGAACCCGAAGGTTCTGATCCGGCTGGTGAGTTTGACGATCTCGGCCTGGGGCCGCGACATCAAAAGGGCAGCCTCTGCTACCGGGACGTCGCGTGCGATGGGACTCGCCAGTGCGAAAACGCTTTCTCCTGCGACCGACGACTTGAAGAAACCAACCTTCTCGGCGCGGGTGAGATTGACGCGTATGGGACCCTTCTCACTCACGGCCCCTTCAAGAGTGCTGGACACAGCCTTGCCCTTGATCAGCAAAGTTGCATCGACGGCGGTCTTTTCAGAAAGGGACTTCACGAAGGCATTGTCGAGGTAGTAACCGCCAACCACTGTCCACGCAACCTGGTCGGGGTGATCAGGCGATTTGATGGGTTGGATCGCCCGCGAGAAAAGCAATCTTCTGTTGGTTGGCAGATCCGAGGCCAGCAACTCTTCGCCCGACGGGGGCTTGAGGCCCGCCAGGAACTCGGACCTGGTGAGCGCATCTGAAAGTAAGTGGTCATTCGCGTCACCAACCACTATGTAATCGAGTTGATTGGTGGGCTCGGCGAGCTTGCCCAACATGTATTGCTTCAGGCCTGCATAGTCCTTGGCTTCGAGTAGTCGTTGGAAACGTTCTTCACCCGATATCAGGGCAACTCGGTCACTAGCGCTACGCACACGCTCGTCATAAACCGCAATGGCTGCCCGTTGGGCCGGGTTCAACTCATTGAAGGTCCTGCGCTCCAATTCCCCCACGATCAGGCCGCGACCTATCAACATCGCTACCAGAAGGGGCAGAACCACGATGCCTATGAAAAACGTGAACAGCCTCGTTTGAAGGGACACATCACCTCCTCGGCATCAGTAGCCGAAGCAACCTTTCAACTAAATGATTCGACGCGTTAGCTAAGCCACTTGACCCATGGAAAGGCTCCCCCATCTGTGTGAGGTCCCCTCTCGATACGCTCCGCTTAGCCTTAAAGCCGCATTCGACTGCCATACTAATATCCGGTCCGTCCTGAGCCGGACACAAACTGCCTTGGAGGTTGAACTGCCCACTTACGAATATGCCTGCAACGGCTGCGCAAGACGCTTCGAGATCTGGCAGTCGTTCAACGACAACGCCCTCGAAACATGCGAGGTCTGTGGCGGTCATCTAAGGCGCGTTTTTCATCCGGTTGGGGTCCTTTTCAAGGGTTCTGGTTTCTATTCGACCGACTCGAAGGATTCCAAAAGTCAGGGAAAAAACGGCAAATCGGGCGAACGCAAGCCAGCCTCCTCAGGATCTGGCTCCGGCGAGGGCTCGTCGGAGTCCTCGGGGTCCTCGGGCTCCTCGGAGTCCTCGGGGTCCTCGGAGTCCTCGGGGTCCTCGGGGTCCTCGGGGTCCTCGGGCTCGTCGGGGTCCTCGGGCTCGAGAGGAAGCAGGGATGGGTCGTCGGGGTCGAGCAGAAGCGGCGAGGGCTCGAGGACCGGGGGCAGCTCCTCGGAAGGGGGGCCGAAGCCGAATAAGGGTTCCGGGGCCGATTCTTCAGAAGGTTCCGGGGCCAAGTAGTCTTCGCGCCCCAGGCAGGAAACCGGACCGGAAGGCTAGAATCTCGCTCACTTCCCCTCATGCCCGGCTGTCCTCACGAGGGGAGACTTGATGACCACTTTGGTTCTTCCGCGCAGAAGAGCATCGATCCGCGGGATCGTCGTTGTTGCTGCCGCCGTCGCTACCGGTTTTGCGGTTTATTCGTACCTTTCTTGGCTACGGGCGCAGGTACCTGTGGCCGGGCATCTGGTTTCCGTGGTGGTTGCCGCGAGGGATGTCGAAGCGGGAGTGTCGATCACTCCCGAGATGCTGCGTATCGCACGCATGCCCGACCGATATCTGCCAGCGGCGGTGCTTCGCGACCCAGCAAGAGCGATAGGGCGAACCACGTCTTCGCCTTTGTTCGAAGGCGAGACCGTCACGATTCGAAGACTGTCGGCCGACGGCGGACTTTCTGCGTCGGTCCCCAAAGGGATGCGGGCATATTCGCTCAGCATCTCTTCGGGATCGAGCCTTGGCTTTTCGCCGAAACCCGGGGACCGGGTCGACGTGATCGTCACCTATCTTCGAGAAGTGCTCGGCGAAGCACAGGCGATAACCGTGCTGAGGAACGCACAGGTATTAGCATCGGGGGGCAAAGTCAGATCTTCGTTCGCATCCGGTAAGGTAACTGACCGCTTAGGACTCGATGGATCGAGCGGTCCGGGATCGGCCATCACATTGCTTGTCTCACCTCAGGATTCGGAACGGCTCGCGATGGCCGAGGCGTTAGGAAGGATCACAGTAGTGCTGGCCCCAAGCAAGCCTGATGGACAATCGCCTCCGGCTCCCATTTCGCCGAAGGATGTTCGCGCTCAGTGAACGTCGTAGAAGCCATGATCCTTGGACTTGTTCAGGGACTCACCGAATTCATCCCGATATCTTCCAAGACCCATTTGATCATGATCCCCGCTCTCCTCGGCTGGAAGGGTTCTTGCACAGGACATAGTTACTGCCATCCTCCCCTTCCGTTCCTGACCCTGTTGCACGCGGGGACCCTGGTAGCGGCACTCATCTACTTCAGGCGCGAGATCATGGAAACCCTCGATGGCCTAGACCGGCCAAGCCCAGGTCGCAAACTCATCTTGCTGCTGATAGTTGGAACCATCCCAGCCGCAGTACTTGGCTTCATCTTCGAGGATCGCTTGCAGAAGTTGTTCGATCAACCAGCACTGGCATCTCTCGCTCTTGTGCTGACCGCGGTGATCTTGACCGCAACCGAAACCCTTTTCCGGCGGCGGTCCCATGAAGACAAGATCGAAGAGACGGTTTTCTCGGATGTCGAAAAGATCACGTCGGAAGTAGATGCAACGCGCGCCGGTGCCATCGGCCTTGCTCAGAGTTTGGCTCTGCTGCCCGGCATATCCCGAGCTGGCACTACGATCGGAGCCGGCCTTCTTGCTGGCCTGCCGCGCGCACAGGCAGCCCGTTTCTCATTCATGCTCTCGCTGCCGATCATCGCTGGGACCGTTCTTGCCGAGGTGCCTAAGTTAAGCCATTTCGATATCGGCCTTGTTCCTACCCTGGTCGGGTTCTTCGCAGCGTTAGTCGCCGGTTATGCAGCGATCGCGGGAATGATCGGTTATCTGCAGAAGCGTGGGCTTTATCCCTTCGCCGCCTACTGCCTGGTAGTTGGACCTATCGCGTACTACGTGCTCACCCGATGATCATCTCCGAGGCGCAGAAAGCGCGGCTCGATGAAGCTTGGGCAAGGGTGCAAACGGCCCGGCGCGAGCTGGATGCGATCATCGGGGACAACTACCTAACACCGAGGGTCAGCATCGTCGCCGTCCACTTCGTATCACTGACCTCGGCGGTTGAGAAACTTCGCTGGGCCGAAACCGAGTGGCTTGAACTATCTAAAGAGCTACAGCAGGACGCCTGACCCGCAGTCAGACCCTCGCTCCGGGTATGCGGCCCGGCCTTGGCTCCGAGACGTGGAAGTGCCCCAGGGGATCGATCCCATCGTCAAGCTATCGGGCCC
Organism: Actinomycetota bacterium; assembly: GCA_046262935.1. GTDB lineage: Bacteria > Actinomycetota > CADDZG01 > JAHWKV01 > JAHWKV01 > JBHELT01. Next base: position 9,756 of record JBHELT010000010.1, read on the forward strand.
GACGCGTTAGCTACGCCTCCGTACGCCTCAAGTCGGACAGGTTCTCTTTTCGCGACTTGCCTTGGTCCGGGCCAGTTGGCACAGGTCTCATCTTTTCGCGAGTTTATTTCTTGATCTTCGGGGCAGGAATCTAGTTATCACCGACGAACACTTATTGCAGCCATGCTGACTTCACTAAGCCCGGTCACGTTCGATCGAGCCGTCCCGTTCTTCGATGAGACGCGCGGTCTTCCGTCGCATGTTCACAAGCAAGTTGTCGACATGCTGGCCATGAGGCTGGATGGAGCATCGCAAGTACTCGAGATGGGTGCCGGAAGGGGAAGGTTCGCGATCCCATTAGCGACGGCTGGCATTCCCATCACTGGGATCGACATATCTCTGCCGATGATCGCCAAGCTCCTCGAAGATCAGGATACTAAGCATCGCGTGAAGGTCATCCGAGCTGATGCAGTTGCGCTGCCTTTCGCCGATGGGTCTTTCGATGCGACATTCGCCTGCCACGTACTTCATCTGATCACTGATTGGCGATGCGCCGTGGAAGAGATGGTCCGCGTTGTTCGCCCAGGTGGTCAGGTGTTGTTCGATCTGGGACACGGATCATCCGAACAAAGAGACTTTGACAACTGGATCACCGCGCGGTTCGGTGATGCTCGAAAGGGCGTAACCGAATGCGCCGACGTCGATGAATTACTTTCCTCGCTCGGAGGAAAACGCGTTGATATCCCAGAGTTCACTTTCGAATCGGTGCGCAGCCCAGCGACTTTCATAGACCGGGTCCTCGCCGACAGGTATTCGTTCACATGGTCGCTCAACGCCGATCAACGGCAACAACTTGGCAACGAGTTAAAGGTATGGGCTGAGGCCCGATATGGGGACATTGACAGCACGATCAGCATGCACACGACGGTTGTTTGGCGAGGCTACGAGTTCTGAGGGGTTGCCCCGCCCTCAGCGGATACCGGTGTCGCAGGTGATCACGACATGAGCGAAAGTCTTAGCGCTCACCGTTACATCTTGGGGCTTGCATCCGCCGAAAGCGCCGGGCGCTTGCGCTGTGACCGTGTAACTACCGGGGGCCAAGGTCATTTTGAAAGCGCCATTGCCATCGGTTCGCGTCACGCCTGCCGCCGAATCGGAACCTGTTCGAGTCGCTTTGATCAGCGCCGACTCTGGCTGGTTTGGGCAGGGACTATCAAGCCGCTCAACCGGGCAAGTGGGACCGGAAACGACTTTTCCCTGCACACCCGAGTCGGTAACGATGACGGTTCGGGAGCACGCGAGACAGGTCACCGCAATCACGGCTGCCAACCAACGCATACCTGCAGATGCTACTCCGGTATCCACGACCATCGCGGTTCGGCTAGAGCACAAAGTTGCCGAGCGGGCCACGAGACCCAACTTCTTTATCCGCAGTTCTGAGGTAGCGTATCGGTCATGACATACGAGACCGCAACCCTCGGCGCCGGATGCTTCTGGGGTGTCGAATACGTTTTTAGAAGAGTGCCAGGGGTTACAGATGTTGCAGTCGGGTTCAGCGGGGGCCATGTGCCGGACCCGAGTTACAAACTGGTTTGCTATTCCGATACTGGGCATGCCGAAGTAGCTCGGATCACGTTTGACCCCAAGAAGGTCTCATTCGAGCAATTACTCGATGTCTTCTGGGCGATGCACGATGCAACGCAGGTGGATCGACAAGGACCCGACGTTGGCAACCAGTACCGCAGCGCGATCTTCTACGAGAACGAGGATCAAAAGGAAGTGGCCGAATCTTCACGAGAGCGTGCTGGTGCACGCTTTTCAAAGCCCATCGCCACCGAGATCACGAAGTTGAACGCCTTCTATCCTGCTGAGGACTACCACCAGGCCTACTACGAAAAGAATGGTCACGAGCCCTATTGCCACGTGGTTCCGGTCAAAGAACTCGAGAGGCTAGGACTCGTAGCCGCCAACGAATAGACTGCGGCGCACCGAACCTGGAGGGCCCTGAATGGTACGCGTGGAAGTTAGCACCGACATCAACAAACCTGTTCACGAGGTCTTCACATACGTTCGCGACGAGGACAACGTACCCAAGTGGGACCAAGACCTGCTCGCTGTGAAGAGAACCACCGAAGGCGAATTCGGGGTAGGCACCTCATTTCACTTGGACATCAAACCGTTCATGGGTCAAACCGAAGGAACCGGCGAAGTTATCGGTTACGACCCCGATAAGAAGATCGAGTTCCAGTTCAAGATGGGCAAGTTGCAGCCGCATGTATGGCATCTGTTTGAGGCTTCCGGCCCTGGGACCAGATTCACTCGCGTGGTCGAGATAGAACCACCCGGCATCATGAAGCTCATGTCGCCCATGATGAAAGCCCAGATCAGGAAACAGAACGTCGCTTATCTCGCCAGACTGAAGTCCCTAGTCGAGTCCCAGGGCTAGGGGCTAGACCAGCTAGACCAGCTCGCCCCACTTCGCCCGCCACTCGGGGGCCGGGAATGACTCGCTCCAATAGGCCGTTTCTTTGCGGATCTTGCCTTCGAACAATTCGAAGATGAACACCGTCTTGAAGATGGCGCCTGATCCATAATCGAGTTCGGCCTCCGCAACCACCAGATCGCCCCCGCTCACCATGCGGCGCGGCGTGATGGAGGGCAGCTGAGGGAACGAGCCGTAGATAGCACGGCGGTTGTCGGCCCCTTCACCGATTCTCCCGACTGGGGCCAGTCCATCACTGCGTCATCATGGAAAAGCTCGTCCATGACCTGCACCTTCTTTGCATTGATGCACTCGATCAGGCGTTCAATGACTTTCTCGTTGTCGCGCTCGGACATGGTCATTTCCTCCTTGGTTAGATGCCGTCAGCATAAGACCGTTTCTGTCGTACCCACCATGCATACTTCAACCGTGCTCGACAAAGCCATCGCACGGGGGCTGAACGAACAACAATGCCAGGCATTGTCAATCCTGCGCGGGCCGGTGTGCATCCTGGCCGGGGCGGGTTCGGGCAAAACCACCACCATCACCAGACGCATAGCTAACCAGGTTCGAACCGGCACCTTCCTACCAAGCGAGATCCTGGCAGTCACCTTCACCGATAAGGCGGCCAAAGAGATGGTCAGTCGTCTTCGGACTCTCAGCGTGCAGGAAGTAAGGGCGCGAACGTTTCACTCCGAGGCTTTGTCTCAATATCGTCGATTCACGACCGAGCCCTTCGTGATACTCGGGTCGAAAGGCGCAATATTGGCATCCTTGGTGCAGTCGTTGCCGATGCCTTACCGCTTCACATCCCTTCGCGACATAGCAACCGAGATCGAGTGGGCCAAGAATCAAAGGATCAGGCCTTCGCAATACGAGGCGCGGTTAGGCGATCACGAGGGCCCGATCCCAGAGGACCTCATGACCCGGGTTTTTGCTTCGTACGAGAAGAGGAAACAGGCGTCACGCCAGATCGACTTCGAAGACCTTCTCGAAAACACGATCTCGATATTCGAATCGAACCTTTCAGCCCTGTCGGAAGTGAGAGAGAGCTATCGCTCGTTCACCGTGGATGAATATCAAGACGTGAACGTTCTTCAGCAGACGCTCTTGGATCTTTGGCTGGGCGAACGCGATGACCTCTGCGTGGTCGGCGATGACTATCAGTCGATCTTCTCTTTCACTGGTGCGTCTGCCCGGTATCTACTCGACTTTCCCAAGCGGTTCCCTGCATGCAACGTGATCACATTGACTACCAACTATCGCTCTACCCCCGAGATCCTTTCCGTAGCCAACCGACTCGCGCCATTGTTGGAGGGCAAGCCGAAGATCCTGCGACCGGCGGTCCCCGCAGGACCGTCACCAACGATCTCGCGATTCACCCTGGCAGAAGAAGAAGTTGATTTCATCGTACGTAAGACCAAGGAACTGCGACACGATGGGACCGGCTGGTCGCAGATCGCCGTTCTTTACCGGATAAACGGTCGCTCCGAGGAACTCGAATCGGCCTTCGCAAAGGCAAAGATACCTTTCCAGGTAAAAGACTCGGTGTTTCTAAGGCGTCCGGCTGCGCGCTCGATACTTGCGCGGCTGCGTCGTTCATCGAAACTACCCGCCGCCTCTACGGTGCATGAACTGGCCAACGAGCTCGGTTATGAGCCCGACAGCGATCACTCGGGCGATGAAGCAACGCGTCAGGCCGACCTGGCGCGCTTCATCGCGTTGGCTTCGGGGGCCGAAGGCGACATCGCTTCGTTCATCAAAGACCTGGAGAAGCGATTCGCCTCAGATGAGTCTGCCGACGGCGTGCAGATCCTCACCTACCATCGCGCGAAGGGTCTTGAATTCCAATCGGTTTTCCTTCCCCGCTGCGAGGACAAGGAACTACCGTTCGCTCTTTCGAAGACACCACAGCAGATCGCAGAGGAGCGTCGCCTCTTCTATGTTGGAATAACGCGCGCAAAGAGAGATCTATTCATCACTTGGGTGACACTGCGGTCGAACGAGCGCAAGAAGGCGCAGAGCGCTTCGGTTTTCTTGCAGGAGATCGGGTGGGTCGACCGCGCGGCTAACGGAGCAACTGGCTCAGCAGGCTCAAGCGGCCCGGCCGCAACTGCTGTGCAAGGGACCAAGAAACCGCGAGTCGTCGAGTCGGTCGACGCGCGAGACAAGGCACTATTCGAGGCACTTCGCAATTGGCGTTTAGACAAGTCCAAACAAGAAGCGGTCCCCGCGTACGTGGTATTTCATGACCGGACCCTGGCCCAGATCGTCTCGGTCCGACCGAAGGATGCTGGGGCGTTGGCCGCGATACCAGGCATAGGTTCGACCAAATGCGCCCGGTATGCCGATGAAGTCTTGAAGATCGTGGCCCGAGCATGACGTTTCGTTGTTGGAAAATGACGCGATGAGGCTTAGGCTTTGGGACCCGCGATGCATTCGAACGATGGAGGGAAAATGGGCAGGATAGGCAGAGGTTTCAAGTTGCTCGGCGCCAGCTGGGAGGTGCTGAAAGCAGACCGAGAGTTATTGCTATTGCCTTTGGTTTCGATGCTGGCCTCGTTGGCGGTATTGGCGACTTTCCTGGGCGGACTCTTCGCGGCGGGTGTCAGGGACCGCCAGAACATGGGACCTGTTCATTACGTGTTGGTTTTCATCATGTATGTGGCGCTGTATTTCATCGCGATCTTCTTCAACGCTGCGATCGTAGCTGCGGCAACTATCAGATTGGAGGGCGGCAACCCAACCCTCAAAGATGGGCTGAGCAAAGCCGCCGCAAACATCGGCAAGATATTCGGCTGGGCACTCGTGGCCGCAAGCGTTGGCTTGGTGCTTCGCACCATCCAAGAGCGCTCCGGCATACTCGGGCGGATCGTGGTTGCCCTAGTGGGGGCCGCGTGGAGCGCGATCACTTTCTTCGTTGTTCCGATATTGATCTTCGAACCGCTCGGGGTAGGAGGCTCGATCAAGAAGTCCGCCGCGATATTCAAGGAACGCTGGGGTGAACAATTCGTTGGCAATGGCTCGCTCGGCATCGCCTTGTTCCTGTTGATGATCCCGGTCGTTTTGGTTTCCCTACTTCTCGCTGCTGTGACGCCTTGGCTGGGGATCGCATTTGGCGCTATCGGTTTCATGCTGCTGATAACAGCAGGTGGTGCTATGAGCGGAATCTTCAATGCGGCCCTTTACAGGTATGCGACGACGGGCGAAGCGCTCGGCGGCTTCAGCGACGAAGACCTATCGAGTGCCTTTCGTCCAAAGAAGCGCCGCGGGGCGCGCTGATGTGAAGTTTCTGAAGTGCCGCGGGGCGCGCTGACCTGAAGTTTCTTTAGCATGGGTACCGGGGACTCCAAGCCGATTTCATTCCCGGTATTCGGGCCCCCGCGCCAGTTGGTATTCCCAGAAGAACTGATCGCGAACCTGTCTCGGGCGGGGCGGCGGGCCGCACTTGATCGGCGGGCGGTTGGGCCTTTCGATCACTATCGCTGGCGGGCTTCCAACCACCCTGTAGCCACCTTCGTGCACCAAGTGATGATGCGTGGGACAGAACAGGACCAAGTTGTCTAGCTCGGTAGGACCATTGTTCGCACGGTGGACGATGTGATGAGCATGGACCAGCTTGCGCCTGCGACAGTTGGGGTATCGGCACGTCTTATCTCGTCTGGCGAGTTCTCTTCTTATGCGCCTTGGGATGTTACTGGTGGAGCGCGACTCTGCCATTAGTCTGCCCTCGCCATCGTGAACTACGAGTTTTTGCATGCAGTCGCACATCAGGCGCTCGACGGTTTCGAGGCTGAGCGTCGGGCCCCCTTCGATCTCGGCAACCCCTTGGCCCGATGCGAGCATCTGGGCATCGACATGGACAACGACCTGGGTGTTCGAAGATGAGCCTTGACGCGTTGTGGCCCCCGCTCCTGCCAGTTCCAAGAATGCATCAGCCCGCTTGACCGCCATTGGAGTGCCGAACTCGAACAACGGATCTTCGGGCATGCGCCGCGCGATGGCATCGATGGCTCTTTCGACTATGGCGCCTTGTTCCTCGGGGAATAATCCAAACAGGATGAGCGTCCTTTGCTCGAGGTCCCAGCGCATCTGGAGGGTTCTACCGCGTCTCGCGTCGACCGAGCTATCAGCCGGAACCGCCAGCAGTTTGTTCTTCATCTTGAACGTGTCAGCGACGCTCATCCCACGCGCGTCCTCGGCCAGTTGCGCCTCGTTATCTGGATTGGCCACCGCAACCAAAGCCCTTAAGTGGTCGTAGCTCAGCTGGCCTCGCTCATAGGCTCGTTTCAGAGCAGGCAAGGATTCAAGACCGATGGCCACCTCGACGAATTCACATGCCCGCATGTAGCCGATGCCGAGGAATCCCGTAAGCCAATCAGCGGTCGATGGGTACCCTTCCTGTTCGTAGGTACGAAGGCGATCCACCTCAACCACCGCCCTCATAAGGGCCCTGTCCCAGCCCGAGCGCATGTGATAGCAGCGGGCCACCTCATCCATCGCACTTGAGTGGACCCTCTGAGAAGGATCGACACTTGAAGGATCGATGAAGGACCCGGACGGCTCGTCCCAGCTCTCATCGAAGGACCAGGACGTCCGGTCACGGCCTTGATAGGGGCCGTTCGGCGCATGGGGGCGGCGGTCATCGAGCGCAGAACTGCTGTCTTCAGTGAGCGTTTTCATCTAGTAGAGATACTAAGAGCCCCTAGTGACAAAACTGAGCGAAAAACGCCAGCACCAACAAACAAAAGTCGAAAATATCCAAGAAAAGATCCAGCGCTGAGGTGGTTGGGATCGGGCAACGAGACTAAGGCCCCGGCTCGGCTCCTTTCGAAGCGATGAGGACCTCGGTCACCATCCCCAATGTCGCAGTTCGCGGGGTTCTGACTCGCCTGGATCTTCGGGAGCGGGTGATTCGCCGTCGTCGCCATCCCAACGCCTCCCGTATTGGTCGGGGATACTCCCCCATCCCCAGTAGGGCAGGGGCCGGCCGGCAAGGATGCCTAAGGTTTCGAGTGGGTCGATCCGCTCCTCGGCCACCGTGCATAGATGGGTCCAGTCATCTCCGAAGTCGAAAACGTAGACGAACTCCTCGCCGGGTTTGAGCATGCCGAGCTTCGTCTTGCGATAGTCGATCACACCTTGCTCGTTACCCCAGTCGGTATCTGGGATGCCGATCTTGCGGCCGTCCTGGAACCGGAACTCGTGCAGATGCGAACGGTCCCAACGGGCGAATGCGTCGTCGATGGCCGTCGCCAAGGCTTCAAACGTGTGGGTGCGGGCGGCGGCGAAAATGCGCCCGGGCCTTGGCCAGAACCGCTCGGTCCCGCCGTGCAACAGATCCACCCGGATGGAAAGCCAAGTTCGCCCCATTGTTACTTCCCTCCTGACCAAGCCTACCCATCTACCCTACGTCACAAGCCTCTGCGACTAAGGTCGCCGGCGTGGTCTTGCCGGTCGAGAAGTTTCCGAAGATGGCGATCCTGAGGTTCGTCAACGCATTCCTCGAGATGCCGGCTGGCACCGCGGACACCGGTATGTAAGCCGCTGTGTGAGTGGGTCCGAGCCTTGCTCGAACATCTGGATCTGGATCCCGCATCGCCGGCAGGCCTGCCCGGCACGCTCGAAGACCCAATGACGCTGCCCTTTGGCCAGGTTGCCGGTGGTTGATTGCTGCCAATGTGCGAGGTTCGACTTCATCAGGCGCTGCGCGAGCATCAAGACCTTAGGTATGTCTTGGACATCGGCGACCTCGGTGGACGGGTCGATACCGGACAAGAACAGGGTCTCGTTCTTGTACAGATTGCCGATGCCCGCGAGGTTTCGTTGATCCAGCATGGCCTCACCGATGGTCAGCTCTGGATGTTTTCGGATACGCCGCTCGGCCTCGTCCACATCCCAATCGCTCCCAAGGATGTCCGGCCCGAGATGACCCACCACCAGATGCTCTTCCAAGGTCGGCACCAGTTCAACAACCGGCATCCGATACGCAACTGCCTTGTACGGGTCGGTGGTGATGACGAGCCGTATCTCGTGATGGGGGCCGGGAGTTTTCTGTGATGGCCTGAACAGTCTCCACGAGCCTTCCATCTTGAAGTGTGTGTGCAATGTGAGGCCGGCGTCGGTTCGCATCAAGATGTGCTTTCCACGCGGCACCACTTCCCTGATCATCTGCCCCGAAAGATCCGCTGTGGCGAGCTGTGGCACCCTTGCATCAAAGGCCAGGATCACCTCATTCGCGAGCGCTTTGTTCAAAGTGCGAGCCGCTCGGAAAACGGTGTCGCCTTCAGGCACGCAGCCGGAGCCCTTTCGGGGTCTGCTTGAATCCAGCCGAGACCAGCACATCCGCGAGGGGCGAATCGATAACCACTTCGCCGTCGGCTTTTTCGACCGCAAGTTTGCCGAGACTGCCATCTCTCACCGCAAGAGCCAGGGCGTCAACGGCCGGTTGGAGCAGGCGGGCTTCGTCTTTCCACGTGAGAAGTGTGCGGCCCCCGCGTTCGACATACAGAACCAATTCGCCATCGACGAGTGCGACGAGTGCGCCTGCCTTGCGGCCGGGTCGATGGCCGCCGCCGCCTGGCCTTTCGGGCCACGGCAGTGCTGCACCGAATGGATTGGCGGGATCGGTCGCCGCGAGAAGAGAAGTCTCGGACCCCGCACCGGGGGCCGAGAAGGTGCGCAAGCGATCGACCGCGCCGGGGACGGCGAACTGAGCGGCGCCGAGTCCTTCCACGAAATATCCGCGACGGGCCTTGCCCGATTCTTCGAACGCCTTGAGGACCGGATACAAACCGGCGAACCCGCCCGCGGGATGTTCCGACATCACCGCGCCGCGGGTAAGAACGCCGTACCTATCGAGCATCTGTTCGGCGAGCGCGGTCAAACGCCGCGTTGGGTCATCGACCCTTCGAGGCAGAAGCGACCATCGCCCCGAAGCTGAAACCGGACCTTGCCGCGATGGCATGGCCGGTCTCGACCGGCGCCTGCCGGCACCGTTGCGCGATGCGGTGGAACGCTTCGAAGTCAACGCCCGCATGGGTTGAAGTGTGTCGTTCGTGATCCAGCCCGACCATGCGAGCTCCCAGATCGTGCGCAGTAAATCCTTGTCCTCTTGCGATCCGGAAGCTTCTGCTATCTGTCTAAAGAACATCGCGCCGCCCTGCCGCAGTGCGGAAACCACCGCAAGCGCTGGAGCGGATAAAGCCGCCTCGTCGGTCGGGTCGAGGAACAGGGGTGCGTCATCGGCGATGAACAGACTTACCCATCCATCATCGGCTCCGATCTCGCCTCTTCCCGCCCACACGATTTCGCCGGCCGCGGTCAACTGGTCGAGCAGCATTGGCGTGTAATCCGATACACGGGCAGGAAGGACCATGGTTTCCAGGGCGCTCACCGGGATGAAGGTGCCCTGAAGCTGCTCGACCACCCGCACAAGGCCGTCCGTCCCGCGGTGGCTCGATGCGCCGAGGCCCTGCCAAGCAGGAAGGAACCGAGCGAGAACGTTCTGAGCGGTTGGTTCGACTTCCTTGCGGAGTTTCGCCAGAGAGCGCCGCCGGATGGAACGAAGGACCTCGGCGTCGCACCACTCGAGACCGAACCCACCAGGACGGAACTCGCCATGCACCAGCCTGCCCGATGATCCCAAACGGCGGAGCGTTTCTGCAACGACTGCAACGCCCAGGCCAGTCCCCAGCGCGGCGTCGCGCGGAACGAATGGGCCATGGGTACGCGCGAACCTTGCGACGATGTCCCCAACCGGATCTTTAACCGACGCCAAGAAGGCAGACGGGATGCCGACGGGCAGAGGGACGCCCAGGGCATCGGCCATGCGCGACGAATCTTCGATCGCGATCCACTTCGCATCCCCGGCGATCTTGATCGCGATGGCCCGACGCGACTCTTCCAGTTGCCCCATCCACATGGGGTTGCCGCCGCGGGCGAGGGCCTCGTCGGTGGTTAGGGGGCCGAGCGAGCGGAGTGCATCGTGCAGATCATCTGGACTTCTTATCCTTCGTCCTTCCGTCAGCCTTTGAAGTTCCGATTCGATCTCGTGCAGGGCATCGGGATCGATCAGCTCCCTCAGCTCGGAACGGCCAAGCAGTTCCGCAAGAAGGCTCGCATCGAGTGAAAGCGCTTGCGCGCGGCGTTCGGCGATGGGGGCATCGCCTTCGTAGATGAATGCACCGACGTAACCGAACAACAAGGAGCTCGCGAAAGGCGAAGCCTGTTGAGTGTCGACTTCGACCAAGCGCACCGCGCGAGACCTGATGTCCGACATCAACGCGACCAGACCCGGTACGTCGAAAACGTCCTGCAGACACTCGCGCATGGTTTCCAGAACGATAGGGAACGACCCGTAACCAGACGCGACCTGGAGCAAGTTCGCGCTCTTTTGGCGTTGCTGCCAGAGCGGCGTGCGTTTGCCGGGGCGCCGTCGCGGCAAAAGCAGTGCTCTTGCTGCACACTCTCGGAATCTGCTAGCGAACAATGCCGATCCGCCGACCTGTTCGGTGACCAGCGCTTCGATCTCTTCGGGGTCGAACAAGATCGAATCGATGGGCGGAGCTTCATCCGACTCGGGCAGTCTGATAACGATCCCGTCGTCGGTATGCATCGTCTGCACCTCGACACCAAGGCGGTCGCGCACCCTGGCCTCGACGGCAAGAGCCCAAGGTGCGTGCAGCTGCGCGCCGAATGGCGAATGCACTGCGATGCGCCAATCGCCGAGCTCGTCCTTGAATCGTTCCACCACGATCGTACGATCGGTCGGTATGTATCCGGTGGCAGCTTTCTGTTCGGCGAGATACGCGATCAGGTTATCTGCTGCGCTCTGATCTAAGCCAGCGAGTGTCAGCCGCTGAAGCGCCTCGGGCTCTTTCAGCGATTCGATCTCACGCATGAATGCACCAAGCGCTTGCCCCAGCTCCTTGGGTCTGCCCAATGCATCGCCATGCCAGAACGGGGTCTTCGCAGGTTGTCCGGGGGCCGGACTGACCAGCACGCGGTCATGTGTGATCTCTTCGATCCTCCAACTAGAAGCGCCGAGTGTGAATACGTCACCGAGCCGCGACTCGTAGACCATCTCTTCATCCAGCTCCCCAACGCGGGTTGGTTTCTCTCCAACTAGGAAGACGCCGAACAAACCGCGATCGGGGATGGTGCCGCCGCTGGTGACCGCCAGACGCTGTGCCTCAGACCTTGGAGTAAGCGCTCCTGTGGCGCGGTCGTAGTTGATCCGGGGACGAAGTTCCGCAAACTCGTCGCTTGGATATTTGCCCGACAGCATGTCGAGAACCTCTTCAAACACCGAAGGGCCAAGGGTGGCGAACGGCGAAGCCTTGCGGATGAGCGCGCTAAGTTCGTCGGCGGTCCAATCGTCCATAGCAACCATCGCGACGACCTGCTGAGCAAGAACGTCGAGCGGGTTCCGCGGGAAGTGGATCGCTTCGATCGCGCCGTCGCGCATCCGTTCCACAACCACTGCACATTCGACAAGGTCCCCGCGCCACTTAGGGAAGATGATGCCGCGACTAACCGCGCCCACCTGGTGTCCGGCGCGGCCGATGCGCTGCAGACCGCTTGCCACCGATGTTGGCGACTCGACCTGCACAACCAGATCAACGGCCCCCATGTCGATACCGAGCTCCAAAGACGATGTCGCGACAACAGCCGGAAGGCGCCCCGCCTTCAAGTCTTCTTCGATGACCTTGCGCTGTTCCCGGCTCACCGAACCATGGTGAGCGCGTGCGATCTCGCGCTCGGCAAGTTCGTTGAGCCGCGCACAGAGCCGCTCGGAGAGACGACGCGAGTTGGCGAAGACGATGGTGGAGCGGTGCGATGTGATGAGTTCGACCAGACGTTCTTCAAGAGCGGGCCAGATCGTCCTTCGCTGCGGATCGCCAGCCGCCGACTTCCCGAGCGCGACGTCATCTAGTTCTTCACCGATCCTGGACAGGTCTTCGACAGGGACCACAACCGAAAGGTCGAACGTCTTGTTCGACGCGGGGTTCACGATCGTGACATCGCGGTCGCCACCCAAGAAAAGGGCAACCTCATCAAGCGGACGAACAGTGGCAGACAGTCCGATGCGTCTCGCGGGTTTGGCCAGCAGCGCATCGAGTCGTTCGAGACTCACAGCTAGATGGGCTCCGCGCTTGTTCCCGGCGATTGCGTGCACCTCATCGACGATGATGGTGTCAACCCATCGAAGGGCATCCCTGGCCTGCGATGTAAGGATCAAGAAAAGTGACTCGGGAGTGGTGATCAAGATGTCCGGCGGATGCTTCACGAAGCGCCTGCGTTCGTCGGCCGGGGCTTCTGACGTGCGAAGCCATGCGGTCACTTCGGGAACGACCTGCCCCGATCGCGATGCCGCGTTGCGGATGCCCGTCAGCGGCGCCTTCAGGTTGCGCTCGATGTCCGCGGCGAGAGCCCGCAAAGGCGAGATGTAAACGACCCTCAGCCGTTCCGGGTCAGGCGGCGGAGCGGAAGCGGTTGCCAGCCGGTCGATGGACCAAAGGAAAGCCGCCAGCGTTTTGCCCGATCCGGTGGGCGCGACAACCAGGGAATCGCGGCCCTCGGAGATGGCCTTCCAGGCGCCCTCTTGGGCAGGCGTGGGGGCATCGAAACTATCGGTGAACCATTGCCTGGTCGCGGGCGAGAAAAGGTCGAGGATGCTCACCCGACCATCATGCCCTGAGTCGATGAGCCCCGCTTTGGCCGGCGGGGGCCTGGCGCGGTCGGGGGCCTTTCGCCATCGTGCGGCCGGTAGAAGGTTGGGTGGATTGTGCGTTCTTCGGAAACATCCGAGTAGCAGAGGCCGAGAATTTCAAGAAACTGCAACTCTAAGGTCCGCTGGTTATCGGCATCCCCGGCCATGTTGCTGCTGGACCAGTCATTATCTGGGGGGAACGGCTTTGAGGATGGGGGCTGAGCCGGAAATGACCTACCTACACTAGCGGTACGCAGTCACTTCACTGCGGCCGCCAAGAGGCGCTTGATACTCGCATCGTCCTTCAAATGGTCGAGTGGGCCCTTAAAGGAACCTACTGCGTCTGCCAGTTCGCGCTCTTGGCGACGAGCGAGCTTCGGGCGGATGACTGTTTGGAGTTCGCGGAATTTGTCCTGGGCCAAACTTAGCTGGAGTCTGCTCGCTATTGTCTTATCGGTGAAGACTGTGAGCGCGATTCCTGCTTGCCTACTGTCAAACTTCTCGATGAGACGCAAATAGATTGGCTCTGAATTCCAAGCAACGCCGTGACCATTCGTGAGAAACACCTCTACTAATACGAGTACGTACCGTCGGGCAACTTGTCTCGGAACATCTGCCTTTTCCCCTACCAGCGTCTCGAGCTGCCGCGCCGCAGGTGGTTCGTTATAGAAGTTGTCGACTCCCCTGTGGGCCGCCTCAAGCGCATCCAAAGAGTTGTCGATTTCTGCGGCCCTCACCCCTTCGGGTAGATAGGAGGCTCCATCAACAAGGTCTAGGAGTGAAGCGCACCGAGTTTGATAGAGGGTACGTCTTTTGGAAAGGTAGGACCCATGAACAGACCCAGACA
>JBHELT010000011.1:0-5372 GCA_046262935.1 Actinomycetota bacterium
CGCAGAGGACTGCCGGTTCACGGCCAACGCACACACACCAACGCTCGTACGCGCAAGGGTCCTAAAAAGACCGTTGGCGTGAAGCGCAAGAAAGGCAAGTAACTCCTTGGCTAAGCCGAAGAAAGCAAAGAAGAAAGAAAAGAAGAACATCCTGCACGGGCAGGCCCACATCAAATCGACGTTCAACAACACGATCGTTTCGATCACAGACCTCGAAGGCAATTCGTTGTCATGGGCCTCGGCCGGGAACGTGGGCTTCAAGGGTTCGCGCAAGTCAACGCCTTTCGCCGCTCAGTTGGCGGCAGAAGCCGCGAGCAAGAGGGCCCAAGAGCATGGTGTTCGTAAGGTTGATGTCTTCGTGAAAGGGCCAGGTTCTGGTCGCGAGACAGCTATCCGTTCTTTGCAGGCTTCGGGCCTTGAGATCTTAGGGATCATGGATGCGACCCCGGTTCCGCACAACGGGTGCAGGCCTCGTAAGAGACGGAGGGTCTGATGGCAAACCAACACCAGGCCAATTCGGTATGTCGCTTGTGTCGTCGCGAACGCATGAAGTTGTTCCTCAAGGGAACGCGTTGCGAAAGTCCGAAGTGCGCGATCGAGCGCAGACCGTATCCACCTGGCGATCACGGCCGTGGACGCATCAAAGAGAGTGAATACCTGAACCAGCTGCGCGAGAAGCAGAAGGCTCGTCGTTTCTACGGTGTTCTCGAGAAGCAATTCCGCAGTTATTACCAAGAGGCAGCTCGCGGTAAGGGCGTCACTGGTGTTCGCTTGCTCCAACTCCTCGAACTGCGCCTCGACAACGTCGTTTACCGGGGCGGGCTCGCAATGAGTCGTTCGCAGGCGCGCCAGTTCGTATCTCACGGACACTTCCAGGTGAATGGAAAGAAGGTAGACATCGCTTCTTATCGGGTGAAGGCGGGCGATGTAGTTGAGGTTCGCCAAAGATCTCATTCGGTGGGCCGCATCGTCGAGGCAGCTGCCTACGCCGCGGGCCGAAACATCCCCGACTGGCTGCTCTTATCCGCTGGAGAGTTGCGCATCAATGTGATTTCCGAACCCGATCGCACCGCGATCGACATCCCGGTCCAAGAGCAGATGATCGTCGAGCTTTACTCGAAATAGCCGAGCTACAAAAACAGGAGGCACCGTTGGAAACCAGCTTGTTGATAGTCCACCGTCCGCAGATCAGTGTCGACGGAGGTGACGAAGGCGACCACGCCAAGGTAACGATCGAGCCACTCGAACCTGGCTTCGGTTACACGCTCGGCAACTCGCTTCGCCGCACTCTTCTTTCATCCATCCCCGGTGCAGCCGTAACGACCATCCGCATCGAAGGTATCCAGCATGAGTTCTCGACAATTCCTGGCGTGAAAGAAGACGTCACCGACCTGATCTTGAACATCAAAGAATTGGTCATCCGTTCCGATGCCGACGAGCCTGTGACCATCCGCTTGAACGTGAGCGGACCGAAAGAAGTAACAGGCGCCGACATCGAGGCCCCCGCCGGTATCGAGATCCTGAACCCCGACCAACTGATCTGCTCGATCAACAAGAGGGCGCAACTCGAGATCGAGATGACGGTCGAGAAGGGCCGCGGCTACGTCTCGGCGGAACGCAACAAGCCCATGGGTGGAGCGATCGGCGTTATCCCGATCGATTCGATCTTCTCACCGGTCCGCCGGGTGACCTACTCGGTCGAATCGACCCGAGTTGAGCAAAAGACCGACTACGACCGCCTGATCGTCGACCTCGAGACCAACGGGAGCCTTACTCCCAACGAGGCGCTCTCCGCCGCTGGTGGGACATTGGTTGAGCTGTTCCAACTGTTCTCCGATCTTGGCGAAGGCCCAGGCCTTCAACTCGGCCCGGAGCCCGGGACCGAGTCCGGCAACCCTGATCTGTCGCTTCCCATCGAAGACATGGACTTCTCAGTTCGTTCCTACAACTGCTTGAAGCGCGAGGGCGTTGTGACGGTCGCGCAGCTAGTAGAGCGCACCGAGGAAGACCTGCTCGACATCCGCAACTTCGGACAGAAGTCGATCGACGAAGTGAAGATGAAACTTGCTGAGTTGAACCTTTCGCTCAAGACGAAAGACTGGATGTAGTTAAGTGCCGAAACCAACGAAGGGGCCGCGTTTAGGTTCTGGTCCCACTCACCAGAAGATGATGCTGGCTGGGCTAACAGCCTCATTGATACGCGACGAGCGCATCAGGACGACCGAGGCCAAAGCCAAGCGCATGAGACCGCTTGCGGAGAAGATGGTCACTCTGGGCAAGTCCGGTGATGTTCATGCGCGTCGTCAAGCGCTTTCCGTCATCGAAGACCGCGACATCGTTCACAAACTGTTCGCCGACATCGCGCCCCGCTTCAGCGAGCGAAACGGCGGCTACACCCGGATCTTGAAACTCGGTCCACGCAAGGGCGATGCAGCTCCTATGGCGATCATCGAATTCGTCGAAGGTGAGGCTGTGGTTACCACTTCTGAGACTACTGAGGAAACTAAGAGGCGCGGGCTTCGTCGTCGGAAGGGTGCTTCTGGCTCGAAGGGTCGGGTTGGTTCGGCTGGGGCTCCAGCTGACGCCACCTCGCAAACGCCTGCGGCGGAGGAGTCTGATGGGCTCGGTGAGTCGCCCCAGCCAAACCAACCCTCCCATGAGCCAAATGCAAACACCGCGGACGAAACCGCACCCGAAACTTCCACCGAATCAGAAGCAGCCCCCACCGTGAGTGAGGAACAAACCAGCCCCACAGCCGATGCCCCGCCAGTTTCCCCCGAATCGAGTGCTTCGACGGAGGGAGGCTCAGAGGGGAGCGGCATGGCGGACTCGTCGAGCCCGAAAGACTCCTCCGCCGCAGGGGCGAGCGAGACGGCGTCAGCTGGAGGCCAGGACGCCCCATCTGAGCCGTCCGCAGAGCCGCAACCAACCGAAAAACCGGAGGGCTAGCATGCCGGTTTACCGATTGCTGGTTGCCTACGACGGCGCGCCGTTCCATGGCTTCGCACGGCAGCCAGGCCTTGATACGGTTCAGGGGACCATCGAAAGTGCCCTTGCCAAGTTGTTCGGCTCCGATGTCAAGACTTCTGCCGCAGGCAGAACCGATGCTGGCGTGCATGCACTCGGTCAAGTCATGTCTTTCGTTACCGAGCAAACCAAAGATCTAGAAGAACTTCAGCGCCGGCTCAATTCGCTTTGCGGTCCGTCGATCTCCATCGTCGAGATCGACTTTGCACCCGAAGGCTTCGATGCTCGATTCTCGGCGGTTGCGCGTACTTACGAATACGGCATCTTCACCCGAGCCGTCCATGATCCGTTCTGCCGGTTCACAACGCTTCATCATCCCGAGCCGCTGAACATAGAACTCATGGGGGCCGGTGCCCGCGCTTTGATCGGCGAGCACTCATTCGAATCGTTCGGCCGCATAGAAGAAGGGCAGAGCCCGGTGCGCCGCATCGAGTCGATCGACATCGAGCACGATGGGGATCTTGTTAGCATCCGCATCACTGCGAATTCATTCATCCAGCAGATGGTGCGCTCTATCGTCGGAACATTAGTGAAGGTTGGCGAGGGCAAGATCCATCCCGACGATGTCGATACCATCCTTCATGCCAGGGACCGAGCTGCGGCTGCTCCCGTCGCACCTCCACACGGCCTCTTCCTGGTTTCAGTTTCATACCCTGAGCAGCTGGTCGTCGTCAACGGTGTTGCATCCGCGGCGATGATCGACGCTTCCCAAACCGATTCAAACGATAGGTGACCTTATGAACAAGAGCGGAACTTACTCAACCAAGGCTTCCGAGATCCAGCGTGATTGGTGGATAGTCGATGGCGACGGGCTCGTCCTCGGACGCCTCGCCAGCGAAGTCGCCCACATCCTGCGCGGTAAGCACAAGCCAACTTTCGCCCCGCACCTCGACACCGGCGATCATGTCGTGATCATCAACGCGTCTAAGGTTCGTCTCACCGGCAACAAACTCGATTCAAAAGTTTGGTACCGCCACTCGGGCTACCCGGGAGGCTTAAGAGAGATTCAATATGACAAGTTGATGGCCGAGCGTCCCGAGATGGCGGTTGAGAAAGCTGTGAAGGGCATGCTCCCGCATAATCGGCTTGGCAGGCAGATGGGCACGAAGCTCAAGGTATACGCCGGAGCAGCTCACCCGCATGCCGCTCAGAACCCCAAAGAGATGCAAGTGCACACCAAAAGGATCCGAGAGGAGGGCGGCTCCTAACCGGGCCGCGTCTGATAGATGGCAACAACTGAACTTTCAAGGGCCACTGGTCGTCGCAAAGAGGCGGTCGCACGCGTACGGGTGATGCCGGGCGATGGCAAGTTCTCGATCAACGGGGGGCGTACGCTCGATGACTATTTCCCTAACCTCGCCATCAGAAGAGTGATCCTCGAGCCACTTCGAGTCGTCGATCGTGAAAAGGCTTACGACGTGATCGTTCGCATCCACGGTGGCGGCGTGACCGGCCAAGCCGGGGCACTTCGCCACGGCATCGCACGCGCATTGATCGAGATCGATCCCGACCTTCGTCCATCGCTCAAGGCGGCCGGTTTCCTCAGTCGCGATGCCCGAGTCAAAGAACGCCGCAAATACGGTCTGAAGAAAGCGCGCAAGGCACCTCAGTACTCCAAGCGCTAGTTCAGGTTCCCGTAACCTTGCTCAAGAAACGCTCCATGGGTTCAGTCACCGCGTCTGGAGTTTCAACCGGCGAGGCGTGACCCGCATGAGGCAGCTTTACGAACTCCACCAAACCCTTGAGCCCGCCGGCTAAAGCCTCTGCGCGCTCCATAGAGATGGCAGCATCGATCTCACCATGCAAAACCAAAGCGGGGGCCTGGATCTCACCCAACCGGTCGGTTATGTCCTCGCGATGGTTAACGGCAGCTAGTGCCTGCTTCGCTCCGACCTTGAACCCGTCGCGCCATCTTTGCATCCAGTTCGCCTTAACATCCGTTGGAGTTTCGCCCCCCATGAGCATGGCGGCCGCCGATTCGAGCAAGATGTCGTTCCATCCAGTTTCCAGATACACGTCGAGCATCGATTCATAGATCGGCACAAGTGTTGGGTCTTCTGCGCCTGCCTGCGTATCGATAAGGATCAGCCCGTCGACACGCTCGGGATGTTTGAGCGCGGCCCTGAGTGACTGAAACCCTCCCTGGCTCTGGCCCCCGAATACCGCCTTGTCTACGCCGAGGTGGTCGAGCAAGGCGATGTGATCCTCCATCAGGTCTCACTGCGTGTGATCTTCTTCTCGTGCCTCGGACTCGCCATGGTTGCGAAGGTCGGGTGTGATCACCCGGTATCGATCCCTGAGAGCCTCGACTTGCTCTGTCCAAAGAGTGCGGTCCATGAAGAGGC
>JBHELT010000012.1:0-43884 GCA_046262935.1 Actinomycetota bacterium
CCCGCGACTCCGACAGAGCCGTGAATGACGACGACACATACTCTGTTCCAGGGCTGCAGGTCGTTTTCTACAACGATGGTACGCAAGGACGTAGTCGTTTGGTTCTACAACTCGCCGGCGTGCAAGCCGAATCTCGCTACGGGATATTCCTACTCCCCTCATCTTCAGATGGCACCGATGCTGGTTTTGCAACGGACTTCAGCCCTCTCGGGACGGTCGATGCGGTCGGCTTCGATGCTGGACCAGCGCAGCCGCCGTCATTACTTCATCGCATCGGCCAATTCCTCGGCAACGCCATCAAGTACCCGGCCCAAGCCACCGTAGATGCACTAAGGCTGATCGTCACAAACCCTCGTGAATTCGGAGTGCTATTCGTTA
Organism: Actinomycetota bacterium; assembly: GCA_046262935.1. GTDB lineage: Bacteria > Actinomycetota > CADDZG01 > JAHWKV01 > JAHWKV01 > JBHELT01. Next base: position 379 of record JBHELT010000012.1, read on the forward strand.
TGTGGTCGCTCATCGCGTCGCCCATCTACCTGGCCATCAGGCGCCGTTTCCTCGCAAGGGGCTTATCGGTTTAACCTAAGCCCCGAAAGATCCGCAAAGCCAGGGAGAACCAGTGACCAACAGCAACGACCCCATCACGCCGCTCACTTCCAAGTTGTCTACATCGAAGGGCGCGTGGACCGCGGCGATCATCGTGATGGCGATCAGTTTGCTGTCTACGTTCACACTCGCCACTCCCAACAAGTCAGCCGCTCCAACAGGCCCTCAGGTAGCTGCCCCGCAAGACCTCGGGCCGGCCGGAACAGACACTGTGACCGACCCTGCACAGCAGGCGGCCGGTCCCTCTGGAGGCGCGGGAGTGACTGGAGGAGGGCCCGCGGGTGGAAAGACCTACGACTGCTCCAAGGGCCAGAACGCTGGGGCTACCGATGTCGGGGTTACGGCCAAGTCGATCAACTTCGCTGCTACTGTTGTGAAAACCGGAATCGCCAAAGACTTTTTGACCGATGCGCAATATGGCATCGAGGCCGTTAAGAACAAAGTGAACAGAGCAGGCGGCATCTGCGGCCGCATCATCAACGTCGCTTACCTCGACGACGGCTGGGAACCGAACCGCGGCGCGAACATCATCCAAGGTTGGATCGGCGAGAAGAAATACTTCGGACTCGCGGTCAACCCATCCTCAGAGGGCCTAAAGGGCGCCATCGACGGCGGTTACATCCGCAACGCCGGGTTCCCTGTGATCGGCGCCGACGGCATGCTCATCGACCAATACAAAGATCCTTATGTTTGGCCCATCGCGATATCGACCTCATCGATCATGCATATCATGGCTCAGAAGGCTTACGCCGACGGTGCTCGAACCTTCGGCATCGCATGGGAAAGCAACTATCGCTTCGGTGTCGAGGGCCACGACGCTTTCGTCGGCGCGGTCAAGCGACTCGGTGGCACCATCTCGTCCGACGTCGGTATCCAAGGTGGCCTCAACTCCTACAAGACCAATGCCGACCAGTTCATCACGTCATGCGGCGGAGCGAACACCTTAGACAAATGTGATTTCATGGCGATGCTGCTGGAACCCAACACCGCGACGCAGTGGGTGCGCGACGGAGGCTTAGGCAACCCCGACAAGGCCCGGCCCAAGTTTGGCATCGGGGGGCCGCAACCATTGTTCCTTCGTTCATTCGGGGTCAACTGCGGCAAGGCGTGCGCAAACATGACGGTGTGGTCGAGCTTCAAACCGCCCATCCCACCATTCGACACCGAACCCGCCGTTGTCACCTACAAGAACGACATGAACAACGTCAGTTCGACCGCCGACAAGAACAACCCCCACGTCGAAGGGGCTTATGTGGGGATGCTTGTTCTCGTCGAAGCCCTTAAGCGCCTCGGCCCCTCTCCGACGCGGGCGGCTATGAAATCCACTTTAGACTCGCTGACCCTCGATACCGGTCTTGCTCCAACGCTTTCGTTCAGACCTGGCAACCACTTCTCGAATACATCAGCTCAGGCATTCAAGGCGATCGTCAACAACGGATCGTTCAGCGACTGGCAGTACACGCAGTCTGGCTTCCTTGCAGATAGGGAAGTGGGCAAGGACATCCCTTAGGCCGTGCACCTGATCGTTTCGATACTCATCCGCATCGTATTGACCATCGCGCTCGTTGGCGCGTACACGATGTTCGCGCTTGGCATCGTCTTCATATATCGAGGCTCGAAAGTGCTGAACCTTGCGCATGGCGCCATGGCGATGTTTCCTGCTTACATCGCGTACTCGGTGGCGACCGGTTCCACTCCCCTGTTGCTTAGAGTGACCCTCGGTGTATCGGCTGGATTGGCGGGAGGCATCGCGTCTTATCCAAGACTGCGCAAGCGCTTCAACTTCGCCACATCGATCGCTTTGTCCTTGATAGCTGCGGCCGCTGGTGCACTCATAACTTTCACGTTGTTCAAACATAAGCTTCCACCGCTCTTGGCTTTGCTCACTGCATTACTGGTGGGGGGCGCCATCGGCTTCGTCGTTGAACGGTTGGTAGTGCGCAGGCTGCGGGCTTCTTCGCCAACCGCGCAAACGGTTGGCACGGTCGCGGTGCTTGGGCTCTTGATCGCGCTCGCTGCGCGCATCTGGGGTACGACGCCGATAAGGGGACCAAACATCTTTCCGGCGAAAGTGTTCCCGGTCGGCAACTCCAACCTTCAACTTGGCGACATCGGTCTTTTCGTGGTCGCGCTGATCGTGGCAGCGGGATTCATGGCTTTGTTCAAGTTCACGGATCTCGGCCTCGCACTAAGGGCCGCTGCGGACAACCGCAGAGCTGCCGCACTCATGGGCATCGATCCCGACCGCACGACTTCACTCGCATGGGTTTTCGCCGGGGCCCTGGCAGCGCTGGGCGGGGTTCTGCTTGGCGCTTCAACCAACCTTCACCCATTCACACTTTCACTCCAGGTCCTTCCCGCTTTCGTAGCGGCATTGATCGGTGGCTTAGAGAGTGTGCAAGGCGCGCTCTACGGTTCTTTGATCGTTGGGTTGACCGTTGGGATAGTGCCAACGCTGCCCGGCTTCGGCAAACAGGTTGGCGCAGCGCAGGTTGGTCTAGCCATCTTGGCGTTCGCGGTCATGATCTTTCGGGGCCAAAGGTTCTCGGCTTCAGATGTGCGGAGTGGGCTTTGAATCGCATCGTGAAGATCATCGCCCTAACCATAGTGGGGGCACTTGTGATCTTCTTCCCCTGGCTCCCATTCGTGAAAACGTCTTTGGTCGTGAACGCCAACCTCGCCGGGGAATACGCCATCATCGCTATCTCGCTCGTGCTCCTCACCGGCTGGGTCGGCCAGATCTCGCTTGGACAAGGCACGTTCGTTGGCATCGGTGCCTTCGTTACCGGACTTCTGATACGTAACCTGCACATCCCATTCCCGGTCAACCTTCCCATCGTCGCTTTGGTTACAGCAGCCGTGGCAGCCGCTCTGGGTTTGGTCGCGCTCAGGGTGCGGGGACTCTACCTAGCGGTCGCGACACTCATATTCGCTTGGATGGCCGACGCGTACCTATTCACATCACCGTGGCTCGTTGGGCGCGGCGGTTCGAGTTCCATCCAGAACCACATCATCGGTCGCCCAGGCACTATCAGTTCGTTCGATCTCACCAACAAAAGCGTTTTCTATCTCGTGATCGTCGCCTCGGTTGCCGCGACGCTTTATGCGATCTCGAACCTGCGTGACTCCAAGACAGGACGCGCATTCTTCGCCATCAGAGGCAGCGAGATGGCCGCGGTGTCACTCGGCATCGATGTAACGCGATACAAACTGCTTGCCTTCGCTCTTTCGGGTGGGCTGGCGGGTATCGCCGGCAACCTCATGATGATCGACCTTCGCACCGCGTCGCCGGTTTCGTTCCAATTCACGGTATCGCTGTTCTTCCTGTCTATCGCGGTGGTGGGCGGCGTCACCAACATCTACGGGGCCCTCTTCGCGTCGATGCTCTTCGCAGGTTTGAACGAGGTTTTCTACCGGGTTCCCGCCCTCAACGGATGGCTCGACATCGTTGCTGTTGGCCTTCTGATCTTCGTTCTGCTGGTTTATCCGGGCGGCTTGGGGGCCCTTGGTGCACCGATCGCGTCGTTTTCGAAGAAGTCGTCGACGCGGCTTGTTGCTTTGTATCGAAAGATCTCCGGGGCCCTCGATGGGGACCGCAAAGCTGCGAAACCCCTAGAAGCTACATCCCCGGCTCCCCGCCGTTTGAAGGCGCGCGCCCAAAAGGCCGACGGTCCTTCCAAGACCAGGCGCGGACCCCGGATCGCTCTGCCGAAGTTCTTTCGCTCCAACGCCAAGGTGCAAAGACGTTCGTTGGACATGAGCGGACTAAGTCGCATCGAAGAACCAGTAGCGGTACCCTCGGCTGCGGCGACCAGCGAACCGAAGTTCGTCGACTGGCGCACTTATAAGGAACCTCCCTATCTACTGCCCCCAGATCGAGCGACACGCAGGCCCATCCTGCAAGCGCGCGGGATCGTGGTGCGCTTCGGTGGGTTGACCGCGGTCGACAAGATGACTGTCGAAGTGCGCGAGCATGAGATCGTGGGTCTTATCGGTCCCAACGGTGCGGGTAAGACAACATGCTTCAACGCGATCTCGGGATTGAATGAACCCGCGGATGGGACGATCGAGTTGTTCGGCGACGATGCAACACACCTGCCCGTTCACCTTCGTGCTCAGATGGGCGTCGGCCGAACCTTCCAGTTGATACAGCTGTTCCCGCAGCTCACCGTATTCGACAACCTGCTCGTTGCAACTCACATCAACAACGAAACCGGCGTGTTCGGACACATCGCACTGACCGATAAAGCGGTGCGCGCGGAGATGCTAGCCAGGCGTCACGTCAAACAGATCGTGGCACTGCTCGGCCTCGAAGAATTCGCCGACCGCAGGGTCGCCGGATTGCCGTTCGGCGTTCTTCGTCAAGTCGAGATCGCGAGAGCCCTTGTGACCAAGGCCCCTTTCTTGATGCTCGACGAACCTGCCTCTGGCCTTGACAACACCGAGACCGAGGAACTCACCAAGTTGCTGTACTTCATAAGAGCCGAACTTGGAGTCAGCATCTTGCTGATCGAGCACGACGTGCAGATGGTCACCTCGGTCAGCGATTACATGTACGTCATCAACCGCGGAAAACCCTTGGCCGAAGGCACCTCTGCCGAGATACAGCGCAACCCCGAAGTCGTTGCCGCCTACCTCGGCGGCGCCACGCACGAAGAAGTGATCGCCGAACCGCAACCCGTCCTCGGTTGAAGCGCCGGCTGCTGAGCGCTGCCCTCGCGCTCGTTATGGCGCTCGGCGCACTCACAACTCCGACCTTGTTGGCCGTGAGGGCTATCCACAAGCGTAACGATGCCAAGGCGGTCGTTGCTTACGCGAAACACATCGAACCCCTAGCCAAAGACGGCGGTGAGTTGGTGGTCACGGAGATGCGACCGTCGATCAAGGAATTAGGAGCGGGCACATTGGCCCCCGAACAGTTCCGGCAATATGCGGAAAGGTGGCATGCCCGTTTCCTTCAGATCCGCAGTGGGTTCTCGGCGGCCCCCCATGGGGGCCGCTTGCAAACCGTTGCTTCGGTATACGACCGTTCGCTTCGCCTCTACATCAGCGCCATCGATGGGTTCGTAAGAGCCTCGCAATCATCGACGGCCGAGATCCAGTCGTCGATAGCGCCTGGCATCAAGATCGCCGAGAGCGCCGATGCCACCTACGACACAGCTTCGAGGCTCCTATCTGCTGAGTTCAAACGGCTGGGCCTCGCGCCGATCCCGCCTGCCTCATGAACGACCTCCAGGAGATAGGCTTTGCGCATGACACTGCTTGAAGTTCAAGATATCGACGTCTTCTACGGCGCCATCCAAGCCCTGCGCGGCATCTCGCTCAAGGTCGAAGAAGGCGAGATGATCGCTCTGGCCGGTGCAAATGGCGCCGGAAAGACGACCACGCTTCGGACTATCTCCGGATTGCTCTCGCCAACCAAGGGCCAAGTCATCTTCGACGGCAAACCGATACATGGATTGCCCCCATTCGAGATCGTCAGTAGAGGCCTCGCACATCTTCCCGAGGGACGAGAACTTTTCTCGGCGCTGTCGGTGACTGAAAATCTGAAGCTCGGATACTGGGCCAAGCGCAAGGACAAGGCCGGCCTGCCTAAGAAACTCGACGACGTTATGGATTACTTCCCAAGGCTTCGAGAGCGTGCTGATCAGGCAGCAGGAACCTTGTCCGGCGGCGAACAACAGATGCTCGGAGTAGCGAGGGCGCTCATGAGTTCGCCGAAACTGCTCATCGTCGATGAACTTTCTCTCGGCCTTGCGCCCCTGATAGTTGCTCAACTCTTCGAGATCTTGGATGAGGTGAACCAGCAAGGAACATCGGTTCTGTTGGTTGAACAGTTCGTGCACTTAGCCCTCCAGCACACGAGCAGGGCTTACGTATTGCAGAAAGGCGAAGTAGTGATGGAAGGGGTGAGCGACGATCTGCTTGCCGACCCAACACTTGTCGCGTCTTATCTCGGAGAAGTGGAACCAGCCGCGCCCGGATCGTCAACGAATGGGTCGGGCGAGATGGAGACGGAGGCCGAGACCAAGCCGAAGACCAAGACGAAAAAGTCTTAGCAGCTCCTCGCGATGCGCCATGAGGGCTGTGCAAATGCATACGCGGGCTGGCCCTCGATCTTTCCCGCCACCGCGACATCAGTTCGCGCGTTGCCGGTTGGCGCGTTCACAGGGATCGCCCAACGCAAGACGAATTCACCCGTTGGCATCGGCGAATCGAGGATCTGAGCCCCCCACTCCGGATGAGTCTTATTGTCTGGCCAAGTTGTTCCGATGGTCACCTTCAGCCCTGGATGGGCTTTCACGGTTATCTGCTGGCTTGAACCGGGCTTCACGCACAAGGCACCCATGTTGGCCTGCAAAGGCGTGTTGCCTCGGGGTCCTCCAACCGACGGCGATGGGGAAGACCCCGGCGATGCTTGCGCGCTAGGGTGAGAAGAACCGGACGCGCTTACGCCAGGAGTCGATCCGCCAGGCGTAGGAGAACCTACAGCCCCGGATCTTGGGCTAGAACTTTGGTGAGCGCCGGGTGCGCCCGACTTTGGCGAGCAGGCCGCGCATCCAAACATCACGAGTCCGGCGAGGAAAGCGGCTTTGAGTCTCATACCCCTACCGGTTCGCTTTCGACATCTTTTTGCACTCCCCCTAGGTATGCCGCTATCACAGCGGGATCCCTTTGGATCTTCTCCGGAGGGCCTTCGGCGATCATCTGCCCCATGTTCAACACATACATATAGTCGGATACACCGGTGACCATTCGAACGTCATGTTCGATCAGCAGCATCGAGATACCCATGCGATCTCGGAGCGATCTCAAGAAATCGGTAAAGCGATCTGTCTCGGTGTTGTCGAGTCCCGACGCGGCCTCATCGAGCAAGATGATTGGAGCCTCAGACACAACGGCCCTGCCAAGTTCAACCAGCCGCAGCAGACCGAACGGCAACCCAGCCGCGGGTCGGTCGGCGATCTCGGTCAACTCCAGCAATTCCAACACCTCATTCACGCGGCGATGTGCATCGCTCTCGGCCCTCACCGCGGCATCGGTAGCCGCAACGTGCCTAAGCCATCCGGTCTCGTTATGCACATGCGTTGCGACCAAGAGGTTCTCTCTCACCGTCAGGTCGCTGAAGAGTTGCAGCACCTGGAATGTGCGGCCGAGGCCGAGTTTGGCCCGTTCGTGCACGGGGGCCCCCGATACATCTTTTCCGAACATGTATACCGCGCCGCGGGTCGGCTCATTGAGACCCGACAAAGAGTTGAATAGCGTCGTCTTTCCAGCACCGTTCGGGCCGATCAAGCCAACGATCTCGCCTTTGTGGATCTTGATCGAAGCATCCGACACGGCGACCAACCCACCGAACTGCACAGTAACGTCGCGTCCTTCTAGGACGATGGGCTCGTCGCTTCTTCCGTTCAGGCCAGGGCTCGCTGACTGCTCCACGGATGCCGAAGACCCATTCGCCAAAACCTGTTTATTCCTACCGAACCCAGTCAGGGCGCTGAGCGCCCTGGACCTGCGTTTGCTATCACCGGACGCCTTCACCGTGTTCTTCGATCTGCCCTCATCTGGTGACTTTGAACGCACCTGTTTCGCGATCTTCTCGAATGGATTAGGTATTCGACCAGCAGCGTCGGCCAAGGAACCGGTGAGACTCTTCATTGGTTGAAGGACCTTGCGGATGGGCGAAGTTAGGAATGATGTGAATCGCTTTACCGACGCGACATGCGCCTGTACGAGGATGGCCGCGACGAGCAATCCTGCAGAGACGACTTCAAGCAGGCCGCTGAAGAGCGAAACGGTTTGGAACAGGTAGTTCAAGAGACCGAACACCAAGGCAGCGATGACAACGCCGGGCAAACTGACCAATCCCCCGATGACCGCGATCGAAAGATAGAACAGCGAGAACGTGAATCTGAATGGGTCGGCGGTAACCGTCCGTTGGTCGATGATGATCAAGTTCCCGGCAGCGCCAGCCAACATACCGGATATGGCGAATGCGAGGAGTTTGTAGCGCATGACGTTTATGCCAAGCGATGAAGCCGCGGTCTCGGAGCCTCTCACCGCGAAGAAAGCACGCCCAGTCTTCGACGATCTCAAGTTCGCCGCCGCGAGCAAACCTAGTGCGGTTATGGCAAGTCCGAAGTAATACAGGACCTTTCTATCGGACAGATCGAAGTTAGGGAACCCACCCTTGGCTCCGAAGACGATGTTGTTGATCGTCGAAGAACCTCCCGCCCCCACGAACCAAGACGATCTGAACAAAAACGTGTCGGCCATCCACGAGAAGATGAGCGTTGCAACCGCCAGATACAAACCACGAACTCGAAGGGCCACCGCCCCGAGGAGCGCAGCCGCACCAGCGGAAAGAGCAGCAGCGAAAGGAAGGTTGAAGGGGAAAGGTATTCCGAAGTTGCGCGCCATGATGCCGGTTCCAAAAGCTCCGATGCCAACCAATGCGGCATGCCCAAGCGAGATCTGCCCTACCCAGCCGGTTAGTACGACCAACGAGATGCCGATCAGTATGTAGACCAATGCTTGGCTGACGTTGGCGAGGACCGCGTACTTAACGCCTGGGATCCAGACCCATCCAACCAGCGCCAAAAACATGCCGATCGCAAGCGGCCAGGGCATACCTTTAGGCCTGGCCTTGGCGCCTCCACCCCCTCGCGCTGAGAAGCCGCCATCGTCGCGCGAAGCCGTTGAGAACTTCTGACCTCGCAGATACATAACACCCAGCGCGGCGATGGTCAGCGTGAGTTGAGGGCCCCCGATAGAGCCGGTGACTTTCCCTACGACCGGAAGAGACGCGGTGGCGGGGACGAGACCTAGCAGAAGGCCAACCGCCGCGCTTCCCCCGATGGCACCAACGACTGAATCGATGCCGCCCAGCAATGCGGCCACGAATGCAGGAAGGGTTTGAAGCGGAAGGTCGTAGGGCGTGAGCGTTGTGATGGCCGCAAGAAGGATGCCCGAAACCGCGGCCAACGCTCCACCGATGGCCCATGCGATCGCCGTTGTTCGATCAGGGTCGATGCCCATCAAGGACGCGGCCCTTCGATTCTCAGCCGATCCACGCATCGCCAAGCCAAGATTGGTGAACTTGAATAAGGCGAGCATGACGACCGCCAGAACGGCTGCGGTGACGAAAAGCCCTATCGCCCCGTAAAGCAACTGCCCGGCCCCAACGGGAACGAAGCCGTGCGGGAATATCTCGGGAGCAGTGCGCGGAGCCGTGCCCCATGACTTGGCAGCAAGCGCGATAAGGAGGGAAAGTACCGCTACGGTTCCAACCGTCTGAGCAGTTAGCGACATGTGCCTGAGGCCACGTACGAATATCCGTTCGATGACCAGTCCCAATACGGCTCCCGACAAAACGCCAACCAGCAAAGCTGCGAGAACCGGAAGCTTGGCATGGAACAATTGGAATACGAGAAAACCGACAGTTATCGAGATCGCCAGACTAACTAGGACGCTCGCTAAACCCTTCAATCTTCGTTCGACATATCGGCGCGAAATACCGAATGCCCCGAAGGCAGCAAGAACCCCGAAAGCTAGCCGCACAACCAGTGGCGTTTGACCATTGACGAGGGAGAACACCACGTAAGCGGGGACCATCGCCATGGCTCCATGCGCCAGATTCAAAACGCGCGATGCCCGATAGATGACGACGATGCCAACGGCGAACATGGCATATGCCCCCATGAGGGGTAGAGACAGGATCCCATGTATCAAGAAGTTCAACGAATGCTCCTCCGCCGTTTCTGCTAAAGAATCTTACAGATCCTTACCAAGCAGGGAGTCGGTGACGAAATGCGATTGCAGCGTGAAAGCGATGAACGTATTTCCCTGGTACTGCAAAGAATACGACTGCATCGCCCCGTTGCCGAGGTGGTTGCCCGGTCTCCATTGGAGCGGGGGCCCGATCCCAAAATCGTAACTGCCAGAATCGAGCGCCTGACGCAAAGCTCCGCGCGTGAGGTTCGGACCTACCCTCTTCAATGCCTCGATAAGGACATTCATCCCTAGATAGGCACCCTCGGTGAAGGAGTTTGCAACATCGAGGCTAGGGTCGAGCGTCTTCACCGTCTGGCTGTAATCCGCGATAGCCGGGCTGTTCACGTAAGGCGGAAGCGGCGGGTTATAGCTGGTCCAAACCTCCATGCCGGCACAACTCTTATCGCATTGCTTGGCGAAGTCTGCGCTAAAAAGCGGTTGCGGGCCCATCGTTCTTCCTCCACCGTGGGGAGCCGCGCCTCCATTCTTGGTGAGCCACGTCAATGCCGTCTTTGGCTCTAGCAGCAGCGCAACTACGTCACAACTGGGGAATGAGCCTCCGGCAGGCTGAGTCTGAGGGTTAAAGCCCGAACCAGGATTCGGAGTGCCGCATGACGAATTGAATTCCTGGACCTCGGACGAATAGGAGGGTTGGCCGGAGATGATCCCGCAGAAAGTCTTCCTGCAGGTTGAATGGCTGGGGTCATAACCGGGAATGTCGAATCCGGCGTTCTTCACAGCATGGTAATAGGCATCTGCCCCCTCAACGCCGAACTTGTAATCGTTCTCGAAAACGATGCCGAACGTCTTCGCGCCGCGCTTGATCATCTCCTGCACGATGATGTGCATCGTTGAGACCGTCGATGCTGCGACTGGCCAAACCCAAGGGTCTTTGTATTCGCTCTTCACAAGCCCATCTGCGCCGATCAGTGGGACGCCTTTCTTAGCAAGGTCCCCGGCTGTTACCAGAGCGTTGACGCCCTCAGAAGATGGGCTGACGGCAAGCGCGAAGACGCCCTGATCGGTGAGTGAACGAAGGGCCGTTACGCCTCTGGTGGCGTCCCATCCGTCGTCGATCATCTTGAGATCGAGAAGACGCCCACATACCCCTCCCTGACGATTGATCTTGGTGGCCATAGCCTGCATCGACGTTGGAGCTCCACCAAGGAACGCGCTCCCTATGCCGGACCGAACAACGGTCGCTCCTAACCTGATCGCGTTCGCGGTCACTCCGGTATCGGTCGAGCCTCCATTTCGTCCGGGAGCGCAGGCTTGTCCGGGTTTGCTGCCACCGATGGGGCCACCCTGCCCACCGCTCGAAAGCGGTCCCGCCGCTGTTGTGGTAACCGCTCCCCCGCCTTCGGTGAGAGTTTCGAAAAAGGTCTTCGCCTTGGACCGGTAGGTCGGAACGGCTGAGACGCTGGTTAGCGCGGCAGCGGCAAGAAGCAGGACGATACCTAGGATCAAAGAACGGCCTGGGAACTTCATCTTCACCACCGTTAGCTCATCCAGCGACGGTACGACGAAGGAAACTGCGACGCCGTACGAATACATAGATCGGCGATAACAGAAGCAGCCAACTCGCCATCACTGAGCGAGCGTCGTGCCCCACACCGAATACAAGTCGCATCCCCGTACGTATCTTCTGAACGAGACTGCGCTTTACCTTCTTGCTATGGGTACTTACATCTGGCGGCGGCGGCAGAACCCCGTCTGAAGTGAACCCGCCGATTGGACCGAAGGATGCACCCAAGTCGCCGAACCCCGAACCCTGTGGGATGCGGAAGGTGCGATACCCAGAACTTGCGGTAACGCCGGCCAGCTGAACGATGTATCCGGAAGTTGCAAGGAGGTTCGTTCCTATTCGCAGTTCAAGTGCAGGAACGGTCAGGTCTTCAACAGGCTTATCGAAAAGAACCTGCTCTTGCACCTGCTCCCAATGGTTCTGTTCGAGCGAAGCGGTTGTACCCATCGGGGTCCCATCCTTGAAGGTCGGGTCAGGGTCCGGGATCCTGGCGACGATGCGGGGGCCGAAAACCCTATTGATGGCACCAACCACGTTTGCAGGATCGCACTGCGAAACAGTGTTGCACGAATAACTAAGCGTGCCATTGGCAGCGAACACGCGAACGCCAGAGAACGAAAACTGCCTTCCGTCGGTACCGGCCTTACCTGGACGGCCCTTGGCCCAGGCCGTGGCTGTGGCTGCAGCTTGTGCGATGAAAACTTGATCCGCGATGTTGATGTTCTTGCTGATCGCGGTTGATTGCGTATACGCTCCTAGGGCTGGATCGCGCAAAGTGACAACGTGGGCCGTTGACTCGCCTATCTTCACTATGCCCGAGACCCCGTACTGATCTGCATGCGCCGACGCGTCGATGCCCAGTCTCGAAAAATCGCAGGACGCAACGGCGCTGGACCCGCCATCCACAGGCATCGTCGAGGATCCGTGGGAAACTGGCACGTCGGTCTTTCCACCGTAGCCAAGACAGAGCGCTCCCGTATAGGGCCATTGCGGCTTGCGGTTGCTGGGATCCTCGGCGGTCTGATTGAAAGGATGTTGCCTCAAGTTTTCCAGGTCATTGTCCAACCGCGTGTCACGATCAACGGCTATAGCGCCTGCCTCGACACCCGAATCGCTCATCTTGGCCCCCGCGACACGAGCGAAACGGATCTCACGACTGCCCTCGCCGAAACGTACCCCTAATCCAGGAGGGACATCATTGGGGCTGTTTCGGAATTGGTCGCCCCTCGTTACTTGTCCTACAAATAGTGTTGAATTGTCTATGTTGCCCATCGGTCCCGCTACCCAAATAACTCGAGTGCCATATGCGGCGCCTTGGGATGAAAATGACGACTCGGTCAAGCCAGGTTGCTCGGTAACATCTTCTGCGCCTTGGTCGGGATCGAAAACAGGCGGGGCCTCATACGCGGGGATCGGATCGGCGATCATTTGCCACGCTGATCCTCCGTCTCCGCCTTCGACGAAGACATGGCCAGTGGAAGGGTCCGAAACGATTGGGAAAGTTGGGTCCCCAGTCTTGCATTGCAATCCTGAGAAGTCAGTTCCAGGTGGAACTGGCGTGCCAGCTCCTGCATCTGTAGAGAAGAAGCCGCTGCTTCCGCAGAGGTAAACCCTACCGATAGCCGGGTTGATCCCCATCGTTGCTCGTGATCCGGGAACCAAAAGCCCAACCCACACTTCCCTCTCCCCATCGAATACGGCCATGATTCCGGAATTAAGCAAATACATCCTCTTGGCGATGGGATCGAATGCGCCTTCGGTCGGCTTGGCGGGAGAAGCGAACGCCGACATCGACATGATTGTCTGATCCGAATTCATCCTCACTTTGACGACTTCGGCCGTGCCGGCGGCCGTCGAGCCTGAGAAACAACCCAGATATATGTTCCCATCGGAGTAGCCAAATGGTTCGGACACAAAAGTATCCGTGAATAGGGAGTTACAAAGATCGATCTGCTTAAACCAAAGTGTTGAGATGTCTGCATTAGTGACATCGACAGCCGAAATGAAAATGGGTCCGGTTCGGGCCGCGGCGGAGGCGGGAACGCCTACTGGAGCACTCCACAAGACATAAAGCGTGTGGGTTGAAGCTCTGTACGATAACGCTTCGATACCGAATGCAAGATCTGCCGATTGCGGGGCGGCTAAGGGACTCACGGTGACTTGCGCCGTTTTCGCATCGATCGTTGCCAGCATCAAAGCGTTGGTCGCTTGGTCCCTGAATGGATAGAAGAGTCGGTGTCCGACAGGATCCACTTCGGCCAGTCCGCCAGGTTGATGATTGCCGACGCCAGTGGGCACGGATGCGATGTTCGGGTTGACGACAGCTGTCCTGAGAACGGCCAGGGTCTCGAGACTTCGAATCTCGATGTCCGTCTCTGGCGAACTAAAAGCGATCTGGTAGAGGATCCGTCCGGCAGGGTCCGAGTAGATGGGCCCTACGGCAGGAAAGCTCGCAATCACACTAACCTTCCCGGTTTCAGCATCCGCGACAAGCGACGGCAGTACCAGGAAGATGACTAAACACAAAATCTTTAGCAGGATAGGGAGCGACCAACCTGTCCGTCTCATGGCGTTCGCCACACTCTCATACTCCTCGCTGAATCTTCTAATGCACCAACTTCTAAAGCACCAACTTTGCCGCATCCGCAATGTTACGGCGAAAAATGGGCATATATGCCGCGAATCTTTGATGGAGTGAAAAAGCCGGGGAAGCTATGAGCTTCCCCGGCTTTGATACTTGCATCGAACCACCGGCTTTGCCGGACGAGTCCTTACCCCTCGGAAAGCGTGCCCGAGAAGATGTTGATTGAACCCTCTGCCGGGTGATTCGCGTCGTTACAGTTGGGTGACTCCGTGGGCACGAACAATGCCCCCGCCAACCCCGTCGCGTCGGGGTCATTTGCGGTCTGTGATCCAGCAGTAACGTTTGCGCCTCTGATCCCCACAACTGCGGTTACACCAACTCGACTCCACCAAAAGTGAACTGCGATCTTGATGGGGCTGACGCCGCTTGCCACGAACGGGATGTTGTTAACGACTCCACCGCCAGTGGTGAGTGAAATAGTGAGAGTGCCTTGCGCCTCGCCAGTGCCTGACTGCTTCCCGGCAGGGCCGACGACTTGGCAGGGCTCACTGTAAGTGTAGCTTCCCGATATGGATCCGGTGCCGTGAACACTAAAGGCTCTTCCACTTCCCGAATCGACGCCAGAACCCGAGAAGTTTGCGGTGTTGCCTGGCCCGCTTGCAGACAAGAGATGACCATAAATGTCGCCATCGCATCCATACTTCGGAGTTCCATCTTGGGCATTTTGTGCATGGGTGGCGAAGTAGCTAATGGCATCACCGCCATCAGGATTGCCACCCCCTTGACAAGGAAAACCTGTCGTCAGGTTGCCGCTACCGTCCTTTGGATAGTTGCCATTAGCGTCCTTGATGCCCTTCAAGTTCGGGCTGACACCAGTGACACTCGCACCTTCGCCTACTGTTGCTGCTGATGCCGGTACCGTGGCCGCCAGCAACGCCATCAAGGCGAACAGGGCCAGAACAACGCCCAACTTCTTCTTCATACCCACCTCCTGTTGATTGACCTCTTCCTGTAAGAAGTGTTCGACGTTCGGCGGCTATCTCCTTCTTTCAAGGTCCGAAATTTCATGTTTTTTTCCGGTCTCCTTTCGTGGCGAAGTTGAGCGACCAAACGCCAACCAGGTGTAGGCATCAAAGCGCGCACAGTGCGCCGTAACACGAACCTGAGGCGCTTGGATGGACAACAAGCCGAAATGCTACGTCTGAAACGACGCGATTGTGCCTGCGCCTCGCCCAATGACACCCCCCGAACCCCCGGTTCTGATCTCGGGGTTTCGCAGGGCGCCCATCGCCTAGGGCAGAGGCAGTGAACTGGGGCAGGGCACGTAGGCTGGGTTGTTAGCCGCCGGGGGCCTGATCAAAATGTTCTGGTTCGGCTTCACTGAGCCCGCCAGGTGATCGGCGTACATCAGACTCGAATTCCCGCACGCATCCTCCAATCCGATCTTGGCCAAAGGAGCAACCAGGTCGGTGTTCGCGAGGTAGTGGTAGGTCACATAACCGCTCGCATGCAGGACCGCCTCGAAGCTCACCCTCTGATTCGTGTCCCCTATTCGCAAGCCTCGCCATTCGATCACCCATCCATCGATCCCCGTTGGGCCGAAGTAGATCTCGGTGCCATCGCTCACGAGTGGTGTAGCACGAAGAACATCGAGCACAGGACCATTAGAACCGGTAAGACCCGAATCGAACTGTATGAAGCCGTCTATGGAAACCCAGGCGATCTTGTAGTTCTTGCCGTACAGGGGGAAATCGAATCCGATGGGAACCGGCACGATTGTCGCATCGCCAACGTCGCCAACCCGGGGACTGTAGATAGGATTCGTCCCCGGCACGCCGCCGCCAAAGATAGTAGTGCCAGGCCCGGGGATGGTTAGAGGAACGGTCCCCGCAACGTATTCACCTTTGACGTTTAGACAGGTGTAGCCAAATGTGTCTGATAGCAGGTTCAACATGAAGTCTTGGACGATAGGTTGGTCGTTCACGATGAACCGATATGGCGAAGTTGGCGTCGAGCTTTGAACGCACCTGCCTGGGAATGACGCGTCGTACGTACTAACACGCAAGCTTGCTTCGTACTTGCCCTTGTCGTTCGCGTAAACCGAACCCTTGGCGGCGTTATCGATCGTCTTGAATTGAATCTCGGCGCCCGCCGCCGGCTTGCCGAACTGGTCGGTCAGGATCCCCGAAACTGGTCTGTATCCTGATTCCCATACCTGGAAGTCGAGCTGAGTTTGGACCCCCAAGACCACAGTTACGTCCTTGGTCTGCGGGAGGATCCCAAATTTGCTGACCGTCACTCGATACGCCCCCGGAGTGAGATCCAGCCCGTACCCGCCAAGGGGGTCGGTCACTGTGGGGCCACCGGGACAGGGGCCAGTAACCTCGATCTTCGCATCGGCAACTCCTGCCTGGGAACCTGCGAATTTGACGCTTCCCCAGATCCCGGTGGCCGGATCCTTCTGGGGGGGACAGGGAGAGGCTGTTGGACTCGGCGAAGCCGTTGGGCTCGGCCCGGGGCTAGGAGAAGAAGTAGGACTCGGCGACGGGTTTGGTGAAGGACTCGGCGAAGGACTTGGGGATGGTCCTGGGTTCGGCGTTGTTGAATTGTCGACGAAGAAGCGAACACGCCTACCTGTTTCGACCGTTGATGCGTTCAAGGAGTACTGGAAGCCGACCGACCCGGTGAAGTTCTCCATGCCGATCGTTGCCCCCGACCCAGAGGCCGTCGTTTCCGGGTTGGCGACGCGGTATTGGTATTCATAATGACCATTCGGGTGCACTATGACCTCGAACGTCATCCGCGACCCCGGCGATGAAAGCGGGATCACATTCTTCCACTCGATCGAGAAGAAACTCACGCCGTCGGTATGGGTTTGAAGTCGCGATGAGGCATCCATCGAAAGGTCATCCCAGAATGGGTACATCGCGAAATTGGGATCGGCAGCCGAAGGCAAGGCGGTGTTCGCATAGTTCGACGACGCCCCGTCGAATGTGACGTAGCCGTTCGTAGAGACCGATGCCCGCAGTGCTGCATGCAGATAGAAGGGGAATTCGAACGGCAGCGTTATCGAAGTCGAGTTGTCATCGCCAGTCAGGTCGGTGGTTTGGAGGGCGCCTGCTTCGTGGCTTGTGTCGACAGGGTCGTCGTCACGGCACACATAACCATACGAGTCGCGCTTGACCTTGGTCGAAAGGTTGGCCGTTGTTGGGCCGGTGACCGTGATGCTTCTGCTGTTCATGAGCACGCATAAGCCGGTTCCAGCAACCCCCAACCCGTAGCTTCCCGCAGGGATGTCGAGGAAGGCGTAGTTGCCAGAGGAGTCGGTCGTGACCTCCGGAACATGACTGTCACCCAGCGTCACCCTAGCGCTCGCGATCACGTGGTTGGTGTCTTGATCGATCAAGGTCCCCTGCACCGTGTACCCAGGCTGGCGTGTCAGCAGGATGTCTATGCCTGTTGTTAGGTTGCCGTCCGTGACTGAAACAGAACCAACATGTGAGCCTGTGTCGTAGTGGTAAGCGGATGCCCGGAAGGTATAGGTGTCGGCCTTCAGCGGTAGACGGTATGCACCCTGAGCATCGGCTGTAACCGTGCGACTCAGGCCGGATGGGTCCACAGCGCTCACTCTTGCGAAAGCAACGTTATTGCCGTCGGAGCCGCGCACGGTACCTCGCACTTCGCCGACTTGAAGTGCCGGCGAGAACAGGACCGACTTGCCTGTAGTCACGATCTGCTCGTTGTTCGAGTACTGGAAACCGATGGTGCCAATATCGTTCTCGAGACCGATGGTCGCGCTCGCCCCCATCGCTCGAGGCGATGAGTCAACCGGGTTGTACTGATATTCCAGGTCCCCGTTCTTGTGAAGGGTTATCGAGAAAGTCACTCGGTCCAGGAACAGTGGCGCGAACGTCATCTTGCGGAACTCGATGATGAATGAATCTGGCGTTACCGTTGTGAGGATCAATGACTTCTGATCCATCGTGAGGTCATCCCAGAATGGATACGCCCCCGCGTTAGGAGAGTCCGAGTTAGGCAATGCAGAGTTGTCGAACTGCGCGCTTGCTTGATCGAACCTTACGAAACCATTGGTTGAGACGTATGCCGTGTCGCGGTTGACACCATAGAACGGGAACGGGAACGGCAGCCCAAGACGGTAAGCACCATCGTCTTGGCGGAACGGCTGCGTTGTTCCATCGGGGTTGCTCTTCATGAGCGGCGAAGTACCGGGGATCCAATCGAGTTGCTTCTCGACGCAGTGGTAGCCGAACTGATCACGCTTGAGTGGACGGATGACTGTTATGTCGTTCTGGGCATCGGTGTCATGCATGACTATCGATTGACGACCGGGATCTGCGCATCTATCAGGCGATGAAAGAAGGTCGTAATCGGTGGTCGGGTCGTTGGGTAGCGGGTCCGGTATCGATGGGTCGGGAACTGCAGGGAACAAGAAATGCCCAGTCGCATCGGTTGTCGTGGTTAGTGGCGTCTCGTCGAGACTGACGGTAACTCCTGCAGCGGGGTCGTGGGACGCATATATAAGGACGTGCCCTTGTAGTGGCCGATTCGGAGCCCGCGTGAGTGTGAAGTTTCGATTGAGCGTATCGATGTTGGTGATCGTCACCGCGTTTGGCCCGGTTAGCCTTTGGCGTACCCAGCCGATGACTTCGCCGCTGGAACTTATTGTTACAGGACCTCGCACCTCAACATCGTATGTACCGGAGAGTTTGCGGATCGTGTAATAGCCGTTGGCATCGGTGTAGGTGACTCGGGCGATCCCGCCTGACGAAGGTATGGCGCTCACTTTGGCTTTGGCAAGGGGCGTGATGCCAGAGACGTCGGTCCCCATCACTCGACCCGTGAGGATCCCATCGTTGCGCACGCGCTGTACGGCGTTCAGAGCGTCGAGTCGTCTGCAAACTATGTGCGGAGGACATCCAGCGATCGGAACCGCGGCGGCGTCGACGTTGCCATCGAGTTTGTAGTCAGCGGTTGTTGTGCCAGTCGAACCCCTTCCGCCTGCGGCTTCGAGCATCAGCGCAGCGACGCCCGAAACGTGTGCGGCTGACATCGATGTCCCGCTCTTGGTTGTGTACAAAGGGTTGGAGGCGTTTGAGCCTTGAGGTATGGACGAATAGATGTCAACGCCGGGAGCAACCAGGTTCGGGCGGATCTGATTGGCATTTTGGTCCGGGCAGGTCGATGACGTGTACAGATCTGGAGAGAAACCCGCGATCTGGTCGTTGATGTCGGAAGCGCCGCTCGAATAAGAACCGGTTCCGGCCCCAAGAGTTTCCAAAAGGTCGTTTCCTTGGCCCATGTCACCAGGTGAATGCGAGGCGTTGTCGCCGATCGAGAACACCGGAAAGATGTTCGCGATCCGCCAGTTGCGGATCATCAACCTGTACCAGGGACGGCAAAGGCCATCGCCGTTTCCTGCGCCCCAAGAGTTGTTGATGATGTCTGGAGCAAGGTCCGGCCGAGCGTTCAACCCATTCAGGTCGGTTGGTGCCTGCATCCACTGCGCCGCCAGCATCACGCTAGCCGTGTTTCCTTGTCCATTCGAGTCGAATGCACGAGCCGCTATCCACTTGGCGTTGTAAGCGAGCCCAACGTCTTCAACGCCGGTTGTGTTGGTCGCAGGCCCGTTGCCTCCGACCATGGTCCCCATCACATGGGTGCCATGACCATTGGCATCGGTTGGGTAACGCGAGATACCGTAGAAATCGAACCAGTTGTAGTTGAAACGGGAATCTCCTGGTCCCGAGGGCGCTCCCCTGAAGTGGGGCTCTAGCGCCGGATGATTGAAGTCAACCCCAGTGTCGATGTTTGCAACGGTTACGCCAGCGCCGGAGAACCCTTGATCCCAAACACCACCAGGACTCGAAGCCCTGACCTTGAGAAGGTTCCATAAGCGGTTCTGGTCGGTGCCTGGGGTTTGATTGATCGTCACGATCTCATCGACCTGTACTCCGAGGACCTCCGAGCGTCCTGCGATCGCGTTGGCGACTGCAGTGGTTCCGGTGAATGCGACCATGTTGTCGATCCAAAGAGGAGTAACCGATGAAACATGACCGAGCTCTTGCTCCTTCTGGAGCAGGTCGCGGATGCCGCCCTGGGTACGGTCTGCAACTTCCCGCAGACGCCCATAAAGCGCCCAGCGGCGCTGATTCAGGTCAGAGATCTTGAGTACAGGTTTGACGTCAGCCTGTTCCTTCAACGTGACCAAGTATCGATACATCGTTGATGAGGAGCCCGTGGCAGGCGAAGACGCCACCCAAGGCATGAGCGACGATATGAGGAACGTGGTCGCCACCGCGGCGATCATCCTCTTGAGCCTCAAACAGGTCCCCCCTTAATATGCATCCGCTTTAGCTATGCATCCGCTTTGGCTATGCATCCGCTTTAGCTATGCATCCGCTTTGGCCCCTACCACCCACCAAAGGCGTACAGGTCCTTGGACCGGGTTGGTCCTCGGATCGAGCGGCTGCTACAAGAAACAACGAGCGGGAGCCCCTGTTAGTAACTACGTCATCGAGCGCAATTCGGCGATCCAACGCCCAGACCTGGATGAAAGTCTCGGATCTGGGCACAGGCAAGTACAATGCGCCTCCCGTGATCGATGTCCTTAGAAGGTCGCTCAGAGCGGCCAAGAATGCCCTTGTTCCTGACAAAGTGGTCATAAGGACCATCAAAGCGGGATTCGCCAAAGGGGCCAAGCTCCCCATGAATCTTCGGTACAAGTCCCATGTTTGGATGGGCCTTTACGAAAAAGAGGTCGCTGACTGGATGCAGAGGGCAGTCAAGCCCGACACGATCTTCTACGACCTCGGCGCAGGATATGGCTACTATGCCGCTGCCGTCGGCTTGAGGGCCAGCATGGGCAAGGTATATGCCTTCGAATTCGACCCCACGCAGGTACCCCTGTTACGCCAGGCGATCAAAGCCAATCAGTTAGGCAAGATCATCGAAGTATTCGAACTCGAAGTGAGTGACCGAACCGTAGAGGGTCGGTCAATCACACTCGATGACTTCATGGCGGATCACTCTCCCCTTGCGCCTACCTTGGTGAAACTCGATGTCGAGGGGGCCGAATATCGGATCCTTCAAGGAGCCAGCAGGATGGTCACTGAGCACAAGCCGACATTCTTCATCGAGACCCATTCCGAGCAGGTTGATGATGAGTGTGCCGAACTATTGAGGAGTGCCGGTTATGCCCTTGAATTCCGAGAGCAAGACAAGACTCAATACGGTCCCCGCCCGATCGATTTCAATAGATGGATCTGGGCCGAGCACCCGGATCGCGGCGTCTAGGAGGCAGCCGGTGCAGGCAGGGCAACCCCTTGTTTCTCAGCCTCCTGTTGTTCGACACGCTGTTGATCAAGCGCGTCTTGCGCCAGGTCTTTGGCCTCCAGTTCAGGGTCTGACACTCGCGAGAGGCCACCCAGCGCTAACCAAAGGATCGTCGAAACCGTATACAGAGAAGCGCTGTAGATGTTTCCGAGCATCGAGATGAACATCCCCACCACCGCGATCGAATAAGCGGTTCTGCTCTTGCGGAACCGGCGGGCCGCGGCCGCAAACAAGATCACCAAGAACATCAGATAAGCGATCCCGCCTGGGATCCCGAATGAGACGAAGATGTTACTTATGTCGAACTCGGTACCTTCCGAACTGTTGCCTTGCTTGACGCTCAGGATCGTAACCGGTGAGGTGCCCAACCCAAGAGGATGATTCCAAGCCTTTGCGAACCCCCGGCTGATCATGTCCGCATGCAGGCCGGTGGTCGATCCACCTGGGTTCAATAGTCCGCTCAGCTGGTGATTCACGGCCGCCGACGCACCGGTGGTACCGGCGTCCTTCGGGGCGGGGAGCAACGAGAATATGAAGACCAGGGCCGCTACGCCGAATGTGATGAGGATCTTCGCACCAAGATTTCGCACCCAGAAGATCGAGGTAAGCGCCAACATCAGGAACGCCAGCGCGAAGGTGCTTCGGGAACCCTGCATGAAAAGAGCGAACAGCAAGAAAAACAGCAGGGAAAGCCTTAGCCACATGATCCGGTGCCTTGCAAGGATCGTCCCGTACAAGATGGCGATCGCTACGACAAGGAAGTCGCCGTATTCCTGAGGTGAAGTAAGGGGACCGAACGATCGGATCTTGAATCCTTCGTAGAACACACTTGCTCCGATGTTCGAGACGCCAAGCCAGTGCAACTCGAAGGGAAGAAGTCCGAAAAACGTTTGGTACAAACCGTGAAGCGCCGCTGGTACCGCGCAGATCACTATCAAGCCGGCGATCTTGCGGTGAATGCTTTCGGGGAACGTTCGGCCAACGAAGAACCACAGAAGCGGCGGCAGCCAGAAGATGGCCCCGAATAAGCCGCTTGCGAGAGAACCTTGGGCAGGGTTCACGATCTGTGCGAACGTCCAGATGAAAAAGAAGATCGCCATGAGGGTCAGCGCGTCGCGCTTCTTGGGGATGTTCGCCTTGCCGTTCAACCAGATCATGAAGGCGCATCCAGGCCCAACGAGCAGCAACGGATCTTGCTCGGACCAACCAGCAAATGGGATGAGTAGACGCCTGATAAGGCCCATGAAGACCAAAAAGATGATGGCAAGCCTAAGGGCCGTGATGCGGCCGTTCATCGAGATCAAGAAAAAGATCAGCCCACCGAAGATGCCAACGAATACTCGGGCTATCGACGCCTGTTTTGCCGCGACGACTCCGATGGACATCGCGATCACGAGTCCGAGCACGAGCTCCGAGTTGGAGCTGCCGGGGGCGAACAACCTTGGAACCCGAAGGCGCGGCCTTTGCAGGATCGAGCTCATATGCGGCCTGCCCTGTTTTGCCCTGGTGCAGGCTGCCCCGCGGAAGTCCCCTCAGGATCTTTGGAGCTGGTTGTCGAAGATAGTTTGAGATAAAGGTCTTGAAACTCATGAGCCATACGTGCGGCGTTGTACTTCTGTTTGACCACTGTTGCAGCCGCCCTCCCTATCTCGACTCTTATGTCGGGGCGATCAGCCAACTGCGAGATCGCATCGGCTAACGCCCCGGGATCGGCCGGTGGCACGAGCGTTCCAGTAACTTTGTCCTCGATAGCTTCTTCGGGCCCTCGGGTCGTCGTTGCGATCACGGGCTTGCCCAAAGCCATGCCCTCGAGCACTACGGTCGGAAACGGATCGGGTCTGACAGAGCAATGAACAACGATGTCGCATCCAGCCATCACCTCTAAAGCATCGGCGCGATAGCCCGCAAAGGAAACCTTGTCCTCGAGGCCGAGTGAAGCGCGGATGCCTTGCAACTCTTCAACGAGTCCTGCCTCACGTCCGTACAAAACACCACCAACCACTACGAAGCGGGCATCGGGGTGTTGTTCGATCACGATCGCGGCTGCCCTCAAGAAGAACTCAGTACCTTTCCACCTCTGTAAACGCGTGAAGTGCCCGACTATCAGCGCGTCGGTGGGCCATCCCTGCTCAGCTGCCAATCTCTTTGCCGCTCCCGCATCCACTGGCAGAGAATCGAGGTCAAGCCCGTTTGCGATGGTGACCGCGCCGAGGTCCAACTTGTCGTTGAAGTCGGATGCCAACCAACCGGAACAGCAAACGACCGAGCTCGGATGGGAACGAGCCAGCATCCTTTGAGCCAGCCTGCCTCCAACGCCCCCTGCGGCAGGCGCATCGTGCAACCACGCTATCGACGGGATACCACTTTGACTGGCCGCCCTAGCGGCGAATATCGACATCTTTTCGCCGTTCGCGTGAATCAATCGGGCACCGTGATCTACGGCCACTCGCTTGATCGAGTCTATGGCTTGATGCCAACTGGCGATGTTACGAAGGCGCGGGCCCGGCACCACTTCCACTTCGATACCCAGATCAGCGACTTCATCTACGAATGGACCGGCGGAAGTGAATAGGACCTTGGGCTCGAATCGTTCCTTGTCGAGATATTTCAGCAGGTAAGCCAGCATTCGCTCGGCCCCCGCTCGCTCGGCTCCCCCCTGCACATATAGAACCCGCATCAGATCAAACGCTCCTTCAATGAATGACCAACGAGACGGCGTGGAACCCGTTACGGAGCCGTGTCGCTTTAGCGTCGAAGCCCGGCCACCCTGCCCATCGAGTGTCTCACCCACAACTCCGCTGTCAAAGGCCCGCGTCCCTTGGACAGATTAGCAAGCAGTATCGGTAATGCACGGAAGGCTCTCAGTGTTTCTCTCATCGCGGAAGTTGCTCCAGCCCGATGAGGGTCGTCACCAACAACGCGGCCGAGGCGGGCATCGGATATGCCCTGCCACCACGCACGGCGCCGGAACCAGCTCTTGGTCATCCTTTCAGGGGGCACCCGATGCACAACCGCCGCTTCAGGCACGTACCAGATCTTGCCGCCGTCGCGCCTTAGCCTTAGGAAGAAGTCATTGTCGCCAGCCGACAACAATGAACCACCTTCGCGGTCCAGCCCACCCGCGAACCCACCAAGGCCTTCGAACGCCTCGCGCGTCGCAGCCGAGTTCAACCCCAAAGGGATCTCATGAGGGGCCATCTCACGGAATTCATCACCAAGATCCCAAGAGGACAGATAAAGAAAGAGAGACTCGTTCAACCACCTTGGCTTGGGGGCCTCGAACTGAAGAGAGATCCTTCCGCCGGCGGCTTGACATCCGGGTGAATCGAATGCTTCGACGATGCTCTCGGCCCACCGAGGTGAAACGAGAACGTCGTCATCGAGATAGCCGATGATCCGGCCATCAGATATGGCGGCCCCTTTGTTACGAGCAGCATTCAGACCTGCTGGCGATTGACTTATGCACTTCGCCCCGCATCGACGTGCAACATCTGCGGTGTCGTCTTTGGACCCGTCGTCTATGACGATCACTTCCATGCGCGAGGCGGGCAGTTGCCCAACGAGCGTTTTTAGGCAATCTTCCAGGTATCGCGCGCGGTCTCTGGTCGGAATGATCACGGAGATGTCCATCTACGAGCTTTCGGTTGAAAGAGGACTTCGCCTTACCAGGTCCATCAACTGTCTAAGAGTCACAACTCGAAGGCGATCGGCAAGGAACATGTAAGTAAGCAACGCGACCATGCCCCCTATGACTAGTGCGGGCATACCTGACATGAATGAAGCAAGAGCCCTGCCTGCGGCTCCGGCTACCAGCGCCGCCGCGACCAACTTGATCAGGTCTTTCATCGGATAAGGCAGCCCGGCCTTCTTTATAGATAGATAAAACCCGATGCCGATACCAACAGTCTGGCTAGCGATGGTGGCGGCGGCGGCGCCATTCAGCCCGTACCTCGGGATCAGATACAGGTCCAAACCGATGTTCAGTACGACAAGCAATAAACCGGCTTGAACGAAGAATCTTTCTTTAGATCCTGCGAACAAAGCTGCGGCTACTGGTCCCGCAACTCCCCCGAAGAGACTGCCTCCCAATAACACTGCGGTAGGCAATATCGCCGGCTTGAAGGCTGCACCGTAAACGACAGTCACCAACAGACCGCTGAACATCGCACCGATGATGGCTGATCCTGCGGCGATGTAGGCCACGAGCCTGCACAAGATGGGAAACACCTCCCGAAACTTCGCTGTGTCCTCGGCACCATGCACGAATGAGAACTCCGGCAGGAGCGACTTCGAAACGACCGCTGGCAAGATGACAACTAGGCTCGCGAACTTGAGCCCAACGTTGTAATAGCCGACCTCGGCGATCCCGTTGAATCTGTCCAAAAAGAAGATCTCTGGCCGTCCGTAGACAACCTCATCTATCAAGGCAACCAATGTGAGCATCCCAGCGAACTTCATCACCTTCGAGTTGAAGGCTCTTGACAGCGCAGGCGTCTTCCAATCAGATCTTGACCGCGCGATCACGCGGAAGAGAAGCAGAGCGGCTGGCAGATTCGTCAGCACGAAGATCATGAACAAAGTGTTGACGCCAGCTTTCAACCAAACCGCGATAACGATCGCCCCAACCTGGAAGAAGCCGGCGATGGTCACGATCCGAGCGATGTCCTTGAAGCGCCTCACGCCTTGAAGGAAGGCCTCCATCAGATTCAGAGAAAGGCCGATGACCGCGCCAACGCCAACAACAACCGCGAACAACAGATCGTCGTGACGCAAAAGCGCGATGGTAGCCATCGCGATGAAACTGACTACCGAAATGATCAATCCGATACGCGAGACGAGCCTCCAGGCGCCGGCGGCAAGCGAGGTGTCCGACGATCCAAGAGATTCGGGGATGAACCGGGCAAGTGCCGCTGGCAATCCTCCGATGAGCAGCGTGGAGAAGATCCTAAGGAGCCATGAATAGTAGGAGAAGCGACCGAGCCCAACAGGGCCAGTCGTTCGCCCGACGAGGATCGCGATTATGAAGGCGTTGCCTGAGGCACCTATGAATCCGAGGACGTTCCAAAGTCCCGACCGCGTAACCCGTCGCAAGAATGTTTGCGCGTCATCGGATCGCTGCGTCGGGTCTGGGGCCTGAGGGTCGGTCACTGAACTTTCATCGCCGCGCCATGATGAAGCCTTATAGCCAGCTCGTATGCCTCGGTCATCTTCTCGGCGATCCTTCTTGGGGCAAGGTTCGACTCCACCCATGCCCTTGCGTCGATCCCCATCTGACTTGCACGGCCGGGATCCGCTAGCAGTTCGATCAGCCTTGCGCTCCATCCATCGATATCTTCAGGCTCCACCAGATATCCGGTGACTCCAGGCTGGACGATGCTCGACAAACCATTGACCTTGGATGCGATGACCGGCCTTGCATATGAAGACCCCTCGGCCGCTACATAACCGAAACTCTCAGAGCGCGAAGGCACAACGACGATCGTGGCCTTGGGCATCTGCTGAGACACAGCGTCGTCCTGCCATCCATCAACGAACTCGATCGAAGAAGCAACTCCAAGATCGCCAGCGAGACTCTTCAACCAGTCCTCATATGAGTCATGGCCCCCGGCCGCGGTGTCTCTTCCAACGAATACGAACCTCGCCGCGGGGAACCTTTTGACTACTGCGGGCACCGCTCTGATGATCGATTCAGGGTTCTTGCGCGGTTCGAACCGCCCAGCGAAAACGATACGAGGGGCCCCCGCAGGCGGGGGCCCCGGATCCTGCGGGATAGCAACAGGTGCAGGGATAACCGCGGTTTTCGACCGGTCGATCCCCAACCTTTCCGAAACCATCGCGAGATGTGTTTCGGGTGCATGACAAACATCGATCTTGTTTACGGTGAACGTTTCGAGTGCTGACGCCCATTTCGCATCACGGGGACCCACCGACATGTTGGGGAACAATTGAAACGACATCGAATGAAGCCGCATCGCCGAAGGTATCGGCTTATGCCTTAAGAAGAAATAACCTTCGGCCTTCCAGTTTGGAAACTCAACTACATCGAAGCCATGGGCTTGCTGAAGTTCCTTGAATCCACGCCAAACGCTGAAGGACAAGGACAAGAACTCGTAGGTATAGACAAGTCCCGTCAAACTACCAACAGCGCGCGGCTGCAACAAAGGACGGCGGTGAACTTCGATGCCATCGATAGTCTTGTCCGAAGCGCCAACGCCCGGAGCAACAGACAAGACGTGAACTTCGTGCCCGATCCCTGCAAGACCGTGGCCAAGCATCCAGGTGTAGGTCCCTATGCCTCCCCAGCCGGTCTCAGGTGGGTACTCTTGCGAGACCAGCAGGATCTTCATCCCGGAACTCTGGCGATGGCCCTTAGGTTCTCGCCAACCCCTAACCACTCCTCGATCCTAGCGGCGATGTCGATAGGGGGCTTCAACAAGGTGCGTTTGAAGGGCTGGTCCTTAAGCGAAGGCGGCATCTCTTCTTTGATCTCTCCACCGGCCGACTCCGGAGCAGCGCGCCTTACCTTTCGCGAAAACCCGATCAGACGATTGAAGACCGCCGTGCCTCCAACGAGATACGCGTAATAGTCAGGGATGAGTCCATCCCAAAGCAAAACAACGCTCTTGATGGAAACTGTCTCGAGGCCGGCCATCTCGAATGCTTTGGCAAGAGTCTGTTTCGTGAACAGATGGATGTGCTGTCCGGGTCGCCATCCGACCCAGTTGTCTCCCGAGACTCTGCGCGGTATCGAGTCCCAGTGCGGAAGTTCCATGAATATGAAGCCACCCGGTTTGACCGCACTCTTCGCCTTCGTAAGCGCGTCGGTAACATCGGTGAAGTGCTCGATGACGTGTATCAACGACAAGACATCGAAGTTCGATCCAGCCGGACTCAGATCGTCTATGCCGGCCACGATCCCTTTCAAACCCAATCCTTTGACGAAGTCGATGGCGGAGGGTACAGGTTCAACTACCGTTGGGTCCCAACCCCGCTCTTTAGCTACCTGGGCGAACGTGCCAACGCCGCCGCCTACATCGATCAACCGCCCTGGCTCGGTGAACTTCTCGAGCCACTGGAGCCTTAGCGTGCAGCAATGCCGCTCGTATGCGATGTTTTCGGGAGCGGTGTAATCGAAAGTTCCGTCTAGTTCGTCACCCCACGTCTCACCCAGGTGGTATCCGTCCGCATAGACCAAACTGGGATCTCGCACCGCAGTGATCCGCACGGTCCCACAGCTGTCACAACGCACAACATCGATGTCGCGGACCTGCGACACCTTCTTGGAGTCTGCCGAGCCGCAAACCCCGCAAGACAGTACCTGTATCCAACCTTCTCGATCGATCACGCCTCAATCCTCTCACTTAGCGTTTGGTCGCGTTGATCAATATCCCTTCGAAAAGGATGAGTTTGGCCGCGCGCGCTGCAGCATTGCGCCAAGTCTGCCGCGGGATGGCCCCCAAGACCGACTCCATGACCATCAAGTAAC
The DNA here is from genome assembly GCA_046262935.1 of Actinomycetota bacterium. Lineage (GTDB taxonomy): Bacteria > Actinomycetota > CADDZG01 > JAHWKV01 > JAHWKV01 > JBHELT01. Next base: position 29,200 of record JBHELT010000012.1, read on the forward strand.
GAAGGTAGGCCCTGCTCAATCGTGGCCGAGGATGCCCACGCAGGGCGCGTCTTACTTTGCGAGGCAGCTTGAGAGGCACCCTGATATCTGCAAAGCCGGCATCCCTGAGCGCAACAACGATCTCGCGGTATGTGTATTCCTTTAGATGCATGCACTCGGGTTCGGTTTTGCCGAAAACGCGCGAGAGGTCAAGGGGGCCGTACAACCGATGTGGCGTGACGAATGAATAAGAACCTCCTGGACGCAATATGTCGATGGCCCCCTTGAAGTGCTCGACGATGTCATCGGGATGCAGATGCTCGATCACCTGATCCGATATCACTGCGTCGAAAGATGATGCCTCTTCGAATCGACCCAGATGGATGCCATCTGTCGTGCCCCAGGTCAGATTGGGATGATGCTCCGCGAGCATCTCACCGCGCTGCCTGGTCACTTCGGTACCCTTGCACGCATAACCTTGCGTCGCGAGAAATCTGATCAATTCTCCCCGGCCCGAACCGACCTCATATACCGAGCGCGGCGGGGAGCCGATCATGAATAGCCAATCGCCAAATTGAAATTCATCAGGGGCGCGGTTTGCTGTCTCGATAACCTTGTTCATCCAGTCGAGTTCGCGGTAAAGGCGTGTGTACGCTTCTTCGAACACTGCCCATCGGTCCTCGGGCGTCGATGCTTTCAATTCATCGGTGAGTTGGCGCTCCAAGTCCCAATGCTCCAGCACCATCTCTTCAGTCACAACGGCTGACTCGGGGATATGGAAGAAAGCCCGATAGCGTTTGACCAGCTGGGGACCTCGCGGTTCTTGTGATGAGCTCATGGGTTCGCAGATTGTTGCAGAACGAACCTTCGGGAGGAACTACCCTGGCTCGGTCCCGCCTCTAGTCTCTGCCGGAGGGCTCCGCGGTCCCTGGCGTTTCGGCCGTCCCGACTGGACGCGCTTCGTAGCCCCCTGTGGGGTGCCCCTCCGAACTGCCAGGAGGCGCGGTCACCGACGGAAGCAATGGTTCGACCCCTGGGGCACGCCCGAGCAACTTCCGAAGCGTCCAAACAAGATGCTGCAACCATGCGGTAATGCGTGAACCGAACATCGTGCCAACGACTGATCTGACAAGCAAACTGCGCACACGTTTTCCGACGAACGGTGACGTGATCAGCCCTCGGTCGCTTCTGACCATCTCGAAGAAGCAGCGCCTGGCTTCGGGTACATCGTTTCGCCACCAAGCAAGGACTCCTCGCTCATGCAGCAGACGGGCTCGTAGAACGACCTCGGCCCTTTGCCTACGGTTTTGCGGAAGAGTTGCGATGAAGTCTTCGCGCAGTTTCCTTTCGAGAGCGTAAGTGTCGGGGGGCCTCCACTGGGCGACGTGTCGCCGATACTCGAGAACTATCTCTGGGATAAGAGCGATAGGGCCCTTCTCGGCCACGCGGAACCACAGGTATTGGTCTTCATGAGGAATCACTCTTCCGACATCTCTTTCCATCGGCCATCCGCCCAGATCGCGCAGCAAGCGCGTCCTGAACATCGTGGAACCAGGGGATGCCGGGAATCCGAACATGACTTGGTCTGCCATATCGAGCACTCTGAACCGACGAGGAAAATCCGATCGCCTCTTTTGGCCCTTGTCGTTGAAATGCATCATCGCCCCAACCGCGGCAACGGCCTCTTCATGTTGATCGAGCGCTGCCTCCAAGCGGATAAGCCCCTTCGGAGCAAGATGGTCGTCGTCATCCAAGAACACAACGAGTCCACCTTTCGCATCGTCGAGACCGCGATTTCGCGCCGCAGACCGTTCTGAACCCGATTCAAGGGCGACCGCACTTACTCGCGGGTCACTAAGCTCTTTCAGCCAAGCCGCGGTTCCGTCGGTGCAGGCATCCATGACGACCGTGAGCGACCAATCGCCTTCTTGATGAAGGACGCTGCCAACGGCTTCTTTCAGGTATTCGAGACGATTATGAGTTGGGATGACAACACTTATCCCTTGGGTCATAGCATCAGGCTTTGCGGGCGATCACTTGAAGAGTCTCGCCGAGTCCCGTCATCTCTTCTAAGCGGGCGATCCCTTCCAGCGGCCACGTAAGCCAGCGGCGACTGAGAGGTTGGTCTCTTAATGCGGGTGCCCCCACTTGGCCGCCCTTCGCCGAACCGCCGTTCGTCGAAACTTCGCCACCGAAAAGCCTTCGCTTTATCGACATCGCGGTCCTGAAGGCAGGTGCGAGCCCAAGGATGTAGGCATAGTGATCCAGAAACAAGCCATCGAAATAAAGAACCATCGTTCTCACATCGAGGACCTCAAAGCCGGCTCGGCGAACCAGGTCGGCGATGGTGTCGGTCGTCCAATAGTAGATGTGCTGGCCCGGCCACCATCCGAGCCAATCGCTTTGCTTCACGCGCCTACACATCGCGTTGTAGTGCGGCACTTCGATCATGATGTGACCGCCGGGCCTCATAACGGCGCCTGCCTTTTGCAGTGCTTCGCGCGAGCGAGGCAGATGCTCAAGAACATGCATCATCGTGATCGCATCGAAGCGCTGCTTGGGTTCAACGTCTTCGATGCCGCCTTTGATGGTCGGGATACCGCGCTGCTTAGCGTAATCAACGGCTTCGTCGATGGGTTCGAGGTTCGTCGCGTCCCAGCCCCGTTCGATAGCAAGTGCCGTAAGCGTCCCTATCCCCCCCCCAACATCAAGCAGATCGCCTGGAGGTTGGATGAACTTCTCGAGCTTTGCCAATCTTCGTGAGTTGTTCAAGACCTCATGCTCAAGGCTCATCGGGGCGGTGTAGTCGAATGGGTGCAGATCGCCGTCGCCGCGGTGATAGCCCTCGACGTAAACGACGTCCGGGGCTAGTACGCGTGCAGCCCTCAGCGTTTCACATCTTTGGCATTCGAGGATGTCCATGCCTTGAACGTTAACGATCAAGCGGGAGTCGACCGAGTCGCAAGATCCGCAGCGCTCTACGTCGAGCCAGTGAGTTGTTTCTTCGATCACTTCTGGAGAGTATCCACAACCTTCGACCATGTCGAGTCGCCGTCTTTCACGTCGATCTCGGGCTCGTATTGCGTGTAGTCCTTCTCGGCCTTGGTTCCAACGAACACCAATCCGATGACTTTTCCGCCCGTGCGACGGATCTGTTCCGCAGCCCGCAAGACGGCCTGTTTGCGCGTGACGCCCATCTGCATAACAAGGACAACTCCATCGGCTGCCGCCGCAAGGGTAGACACTTCTGCCGCGCCTAGCACCGGTGGCGCATCGATCAGCATGGTTTGAGGTTGAACGCCTACGACCTTAGAGACCCTTGCCTCCTCGCCATCGCTTTCTGGTTTGGCGCCGCTGCCGTTTTCATCGTTGCGAGGTCGGCTCGAAGGCGAACGCCGCACCGAAAGAAGGTCAAGGGCGCGCGGCAGGTCGACACGGTGAAGCAGTTGGTCTGGTCTTGGATCGGGCGTGCCGCTCGGAAGAACGTAGAGGTTTTGACTGACTTCCTTGGTGACGTCGAGCGAATCGGCCTCACCCTTCAATGTGTCGGCGAACCCGGGCATCGGGTCGACCGAAAAGTAGTGGTGAAGACGTGGCTTGCGAAGATCCGCAGACACCAATAGCGCGCTTCGGCCGGCCTCTGCGAAGGCAACACCGAGATTGGCTGTGGTGGAGGTCTTGCCCTCCCCCATGCCGGGACTAGTGAAAACGAGTTTGCGTTTCGCGGGTGAAGTTGCCGACTCGATGTTCACCCTCAATGTTCTGAAGGCCTCGGCCGCGGCCGAGTACGGTTCCTCTCGGCTCACCACATAGCCCTGCTCTCTGCGAGCGACGAACGGGATCATGCCGAGTGTTTCCATCCCAAGTGCTTTCTCGATCTCTTCTTTGTTGCGGATGGTGTCGGTCATCGAATCGAGCAAGAGCGAAAGACCAAGAGCCAAAGGCAAGCCGATGATGAATCCGAGTACGCCAGTTCTGAGTGGGTTTGAAGTCGACTCAGCGTCGGCGACTCGAGAGTGCTCGATGATCTCACCAACTCCGCTGTCCTTTAGTCCTATCTGGTCGGACAGGTCTTGACGCTTCGTCTCTAGGTCCGAGATAAGGGACCGAACATGGTCACGCTGAGCCTCGATAACCGGATAACTCGGTGAAGATGGGTCGGTCGAATGAAGCAATGATTCATATTGTCCAAGGATCGCAACTTGCCTCGTTAGGCGTTCCGATGCCTGAGCGATCTTCGAAGCGGCATCTTTGATTGACGCTTCGCGACGGTCCTGGATGTATTCCTCGGGAAATCCGTTGGCTAGAGCAGTCGCCAGCTTCGCGTCCGGTGCAGTCACTTCGATGAATAGCACCGAGCTTTGAGGGACCGGAGCGATCAGCACTTTCTTTAGCAAGTCCTGCGCTTCGATCTTCAGGTGCAGGCGAGCGATCACTCGTGTGGCAACTGACTCGCTCTTCAGGTGTTCCGCTTCAGTTTGGATGTCCTTTTGGAACTTATAGGTGTCGTTCAACACGTGCGTGGCACCGGCGCCTTGATCGAGCAGGGCGACCTCCAAACGAGCGTGCGCCTTGTACTCAGGGGCCTGCCTGATGGCCAGGACTACGGCGGTCGAGCTGGTAAGCGCCACCACGGCCAGGGCGAGCAGCAACCTCTGCCGCAAGATCCCTAGATAGTCCCTGATGGTCATCTTCTTGTCCTTAGTCCTTTAAGTGGTCAGTAGTTGTGATCGATCAGCGTTTGATCGTGGCCCGCCTGCGCCTAGTCGCCGCCTCGCCGATGGAGGCGAGGAGGACGAGAAGACCGAACATGATCCCAAGGGGCCCGGTCGTGAAGCCCGAAAGTGAAGGTGCGGCCCCTGCAGTTGTGTCCCAGATCTGCACGGTGAACGGATCCGTTGCGTCGGTGATGTTCCCGTCGGTGTAGTCAGCGTCGACGATGGCAAACTTCACCGAACCGCCATCTGCCTTATAGCTCAGGTCGTAGTGGTGATCGCCTGCGCATCCAACTGATCCATCCGATGCTTTCCAACCCGCCAGGCCGCCGTCGACCCTTAAGTGCAGGTACGGTGGGATCGGATCTACGGACCAAGACGGATCGACCGGCGTATTTGCGCAAAGGGCGTCTGCCTGATTCCCAGTGTTGGTGTAGTAGTACTTGCCGCTGGTCTTGAACAGGTATTCGTGGCCCTTGGTCAAGGGGAAGTCGGTCCCAGATGAGTCATCCACCTTGACCACCACGGTCCCAACTAGGACCGGCGGAAGGTTTTTGAGAGTGTCGTGGGTTGCAGCAGTTGCGGTTGCGACTGCATCGCCAGCTGTTCCACCGGCGCCCCCGGCCGCACTTAGTGCGGTTGAAGTTACCGTGTCGATGGCTCCTGACGCATTCGCAGTTGCCGTGACGATCTGATCCTGTGCTTGCTGGGCAAGAGAGCCAGCGGTACCTATGGCGTCATAGGCGGCACCGGTTGCATCATCGACGGTTCCCGTTGGCGGGTTTATCCCGCTGGCGGCGGTGAGCGCCTTGCCGATCAGTTCGTCGGCGGTCGGCGGGTTATCAGCATCGATCCCAAGCAGACTTTTGATGGCTGCCTTGATCTGGGTGATCAGATCACCCAATGCTTTAGTCAGATCCCTGATCTTCGACTCCACCGCTGAGGTTGCCGTTGTAGTTGCGTCATCGACCTCTTTCTGCGGGTCAACCGTGGGGACCGAGCTTGGGTCCGCTGTGGGGACCGAGCTTGGGTCAACCGTGGGGACCGAGCTTGGGTCCACTGTGGGGACCGAGCTTGGGTCCGCCGTGGGGACGGCCCTTTTGACTCGTGCGATCGCGTCCTCGGGCGTCGGTTGGTCGTCCAAGCCCAAAAGACCAAGGATCGTCGACTTGATAGTCCCAGCCGTTTCGATCGCAAAGGCGACCTGCGTTTGGATGGACTCTTGCAGCGAATCCAACAGGGTGACCACGGGCCCGGCCGATAGGTCAGGGTCCCCGCCGTCAGTAGGCGTCGGAGACGCCTGCGGGCTAGGTGATGAAGTTGGGCTGGGCGATGCTGTTTCCGAAGGAGTAGGCGAGGGTTGGGGTGACGCGGTCCCAGCGCTAGATGTTGAAGAGTCGCTTGAGGCGGGGGCAGGAGAGGCCGCGGGCTGGCTCGAACCGCTACTGCGAGAGCCTTTCGGGCGGGTGGCTTTGGCAGCCACGTCGTGGGCCTTGGAACGCGCTTTTGCGCCGGGGGCGGCCGAAACCTGGACACCGACGCTGCCAGATGAAGACGCCTTCGCGGGAGCGGCAGCCACCAGGCTCTTCAGAAAATCGAGTGCCGCCGAGTCCTGATCGAGAGCAGGTGACTGCGTGCTTGATCCTGCCGAGTTCCCATCGCTTGCCGAGGAACCACCGGTATCAGAAGAGTCGGACTGCCATGAGGCACCCGCCGACTCAGAAAGGGCGTTCTTGTGAGCGATAGAAGCTACCGCTACCGAAGAGCCGCCCAGAAACACGGCGATCGCCGCAAAAACCTTGAATGCCACCGTTGTCTTGCTTGAGAAACGGCCAAATGGCCCAGAACGTCCACCCATATTGATCCCCCCTTACTTACAAGGGGAATAACGAGTGTTAAAAGCACTTCGTTACGCTGAATCGGAACTTTCTACGCCGTCTGACTTAAGTATTGATTCCACGGCGATTAAAGTCGAATGGGGCAGACCCAAATGATCGGTGGCCGCCAAATCTGAGGCTGGAGGATACTTTGTCATGTTCTTTTCTCGCCGAATTGCGTTTGTAAATGCCATGTAATTACCCTCACATCATCCAGCGTCGTAGATGAGGACCTTCAACGTGCCCGACGCAACAGATGGATATGGGTGATTCACCCTGAACTGCACGGTTCCTGTCTTGGTGGCGTCCCAGAACAGGCGATAAGTGTGGTCAACCGTGTTACACCCAGTACCGTAGGGATCGTTCAGCGGCGCCCAGTCACGCTGACCCTCATCGACCAACAGATCAAGCAGCTCCGCCCCCCCCGAAACGTAGGTGCCATTGGCTGGATTGCCCCAGGACCTCTTGTCGGTCCACGACTGATCAAATGAAGTAACGGAGCACTCGGCATCGGCTACATTGGCGGCCGTCCTTTTGTCCCACATGTACGTCCCATCAACCACGAACTTGTACCTCCTGCCCTTCACGAGCGGTACCGATGGGGTGCCTGAAGCATTTGAAGGATCGATCGCAATGGCACCAACCAGCTTGTCGGTGGGTGAAGACGCTGGCTCAACGCCTGGGTAGATCCTGATGACGAAGCTATAGCCGGCGACGTTACTGTCGACCGCCAAAGCATTGTTATGCAGGGGCTCGTAGACATTCAACTTCACCTGAGGCGCTGGTTCCGTGGAAAGTATGTCCTTTGGGTTGCGGTAGTTGAATGCGTAGGTGTGGTTTGTCGAGTCACACATCGGATCGTTCGCGTCAGGCTTGGCCGGGGTCCAATCGACCGCGAAGCCATCGACGTATACGTCCAACGGGTCTTGGCCGGTCCCGAACTGAGTCACATTCTTGCTGACGTCTGTACGGTTAGGAAAATCCGTTGGGAAGTTGAGCGGGAAGCGGTTCGCGTGCCAGCCGGTCGGATCATCGACGACGACCCCCTTCGCTCCCCCACTGTAGGTGGAACATTCCGCGTCGGCGAGGTTGTGTGGGAAGCCATTGTCGTAACCGTAGAAGCCGCTGACCTCGATACGGTAATAGCTGTAGAAACGGTTCCTCCCCAGTTTGTCGGTGAATCTGGGCAGGCCAAACTGAGCGAATTTGTTGGGCCCTGCCGAAAGTGTCGTTTGCAGCAGCGGGATGTCGGAGGAAACTCCAGACGCCGGTACGACTGCCCCGATCGGCCCCGATCCATCGGTCGCAGTGGGACTCGATCCCAGAAGATAGATCTCGATATGAAGAGACCCGTAAGCGACCGAGTAAAGGGTGTGACGCACCTTGAGATTGACGGCCCCTGCAGATGTCGGCGACAAGATGTATTTGTACGTATGACCTTGAGCGTCGCATCCCTGGCCAGTATCAAGCATGGGCTGCCAATCGATGTCTTTGCCGTTCACGTCGAGGTCGAACATGTCGTCGTTCTGTGGAACGCCGCTCCAGGCGCGGTACGGCTTATAGACGGTATCCGTCTGCGGATATACATCTGTGATCGTGCATTCCGCGTCGGCTTTGGCGCCGACCCTTCGGTAGTCGTAGTTGTAAACGCCCGACGAAACGATGCGGTACTGCTTGCCGGGCAGCAATTGTGCCGTGCTCTGAGTACCCGACTCATTTGATGCGGCCACATCGAAGGAGTCGATCAGTGTGTCATTCGCGCCTTGTTTGGGAGCAGGCCCTTGGAAGACCTTCACGTAGAGCTCACCCGCGGCATATGCGTTGTTGTAGAGACTATCGAAGACACGAAGGTTGAACGGTCCCGAAGCCGAACGCGTAGCAGGCACTATGTAGTTGATGTAATAGGCGTGGTCTTTGGTGTTGCATTGCGGGAAGGTGTTGTCGGGCGTCATGGGGACCCAGTCCACCTGTCCCCCATCGACGTACAGGTCCAGCTCGTCAGCGTTTGCATCCATCAGTTTGAAGTTCTCTGTGGGAAAACGCTTTGGGTTCCACGTGGGATCCGGGATCTGATTGTCCGTTCCGCTGTATTGCTTGCCGGCGACGAACCTGCTGCATTCGGCGTCGGCGATGTTCCCGTAGTTGTTGTACCGGTAGTCCCACGCGTAGACCCCGCTGACCTCGAGCCTCAACGACTGACCGGGCTGGTAGTTGCCAAGCGTGTTCGTACCGGCCGGAAGACCCGCCGGGACCTTGACGATCTCCAGTGGCGTTGCAGTGCTCTGGCTGTCAGTTGGGAAGAGCTTGTCCTTGACCTTGTCGTCAACTGGGAGAGCCGGGGTGGTCCCTCCATTTTTCACGATGTAGATATCGACGTATAGGTAACCCTCCATGTATCCGTAGAAGGTTGAATGGACACCGACATTGAGCTGCGCGGTGGCAGGCGGCTTGTAATAGGTGCGATAGGTGTGGCCTCCGGAGATCGCAGGGCGTACATCACAGCCGATACCGGCAGGATCGTACAGAGGTATCCAATCCACACTCGCGTGGTTGACATAAAGATCTAAGAGGTCGTCGCTTCCGGCTTTGCCGTCCCATGACCTGGTGTCGGCAAAATTGTGATCCGATGGGATCGTCGAACACTCGGCGTCGGCGATGTAGTCGGAGGCAACGTTGTAGTTATAGACGTATTGATTGTATGCAACTAGTCGATATTCCTGACCAGCTATCAAGGGACTCACCGAAGATGCACCGCCCGACTGGGCTGAATCGATCTTCACTGTCTCGACGAAGGCTTCCTTGTTGGGGTCGAACCTGGGCTCGGGGGCCGAATAGATCTTCACCAAGAGACTGAAATCGTTGGAAGGATCGGCATCGTTGATGTTTTGCGTATCAACCTTGCGGTTGGAACCGATGGGATCGTAGATCATGAAACTCACTCGACGGTCTGCCGGCGCAGTGAGAACGTAATCATAGGTGTGGTCTGCTTCGTTACACCCGTGGCCGTCATCTGACAACGGCACCCAGTCGATCGCATGTTCGTTGAGGTAAAGATCGAGTGGGTCCTCGTTCACTTTCTGGTTCACGTTCGAGGGATTCTCCGCCGATTTCGAAAGACCAAATCGGTTCTGCTGCCAATTCGGATCTCCCGCAGGCGCTGTTTTATCAGCAGGGTTCCACCTAGAACATTCTGAATCTGCAACGTCGTTGTTCATGTCGTTGTAATCCCAAATGAACATGCCACCGACTTCCAGCCGATAGTTAGCGAAGGTTCCTGGCAGCGTGACCGTCTTGAGGGTCTTTGCGTTGGCGGACACCGTTACCGTTGCCAGGGGCACTTCTGTCGAGGGCTTGCGGTTGTTCTCACCGATCCCAGCACCGGCGATGGACTTCGGATCGATGCCGTCCGTCGTACTTCGCTTTAGATAGATATCTATGTACATCACACCGATATTGGCATCGAAGTGGAAGTGCTGGATAGAAAAGCTCACCTGTCCTGTGGTCTTGGGTGAATACTCCATCCGGTACATGTGTTCCCGATCGTCACAACCCGAACCCGGAGGCGACTCGTATAAAGGAGTCCAGTCTGGCGAGGAGTTGGTTGTGTATTGGTGGTTGACTACGAGATCGAGGTAATCGGTGTTGTCGCCCGCTAGCTTCCAGTCGCGGTGCGCTTTCCACACAGGGTCGTATTGGATCCCTTGCGGGTCAGAACTACCGGTTATCGAACACTCAGGGTCTGCCTGCCATCCAGGAAAATTCCAGCTGTATGAGTAGGTGTTTCGTGTGACGAACTTGTACTTTTCATTGGCGATCAACGCAGTCGCACTCATCGCTCCATCTTTGTTACGAGAATCGATAGTTACCGTTTCGATCAGATGATCTTCGGGCCCAGCGACTGGCTCTGTGCCTGGGTAAACCTCTACCTTCAGACCGCCTGGCGAATCTGAGTTGTTGGCGTAGTTGTTGTCGAAGACAGATAGATTGACCTGCCTCTTTCCAGTAGCAGGGTTGAGGCTGAATGAACCCAAAGGAAGCGTTACCTGGTAAACGCTGTCCTCCGTCGCACAGTCGGTCTGACCATTGACAGGCAGCCAATCCATGAAGTTGCCATTGACAACGAGGTCGAAGTAGTCGTTGGTCGGCGTACTGGTGGGACTGCTGGCGAACGCGGCTGTGTACCGATTCTTCTGCCAGGTACCATCGGTCAGGCCGGCGGCGGTCGAAAAGCGAGTGCACTCGGCGTCGGCGATATTGCCTCCGTTCACCGTGTCATAAACGTAAGCACCCTTCGCGACGAAGCGGTAGTAGTTGAAATATCCACCCGATGGCTTCATGGGCAACTCGGCAGTTACCCCGGCCGGAGTCATTGACGGCACGGCAAGAATCGGGCCTAACGGATTCTCTTGAGCCTGTGACCAGCCGACAAAGATGCCGACGATCATGCAGACCAAAAGCCCGATAGCCACAACTCTGCTGCGACCCATCCGGTTGTTACCACTCCAGAACAATCTCATCACTCCAGATCTGAAAGATGACGAGAACGACGGCTCGTTTGGCGCCGTCGTTCTCGTCGTGAGCCCCCCCTGTTTCCCCTATTCCTCAGAACCTCATCGATGATGCGTTTGCGGAGCCTTGACCAGCCTGCATGAGCAACATCGCCGCTTGGAACTTGGAACGAACGTTCAACTTGCTTCTGAGGTTTTGAACGTGCGTGCGAACGGTGTGCTCACTCACATAGAGGTTTTCGGCGATCTGCTTGTTGGAGAATCCGTGGCTCAAAAGACCCAGGATCTCTTTCTCACGAGGTGTGAGGTTCTCCAATTTCGTCGAACGGCTATCGCCCGCCTCCGCTGCCTTGGTTCTCGACTTAGCGTCGATCCCGAAGATCGCGACCTCACCGTTTCCGACTTTGAGCACGCCCTCGACGAATTGAGAACCAGTGCAATCGAGTCCGATGTATCCAGAGGCGCCGGCTTCCATCAGATTCAGGAATTCATCCTTCGATGCCGAGTTGGCAAGAACGATGATGCTGGACTCGGGTCCGGCGGCCTTCAGCAGACGTACGTAGTCCTGCTTGTCGGCTCCCAAAAAGGAGCAATGGACCACAACAACTGTGGGCTTGTCGAGCCTCATGCGCTCGATCGCTGTGTCGCGGTCGTATGCGTGGTCCACACTCTCGACAGACGTAGCGGATGACAGCAGGCATGAGAGGCCATCGGCCACCATCTTGCTGGGATATGCGAGTAGAACCTTCATCGTGAAACCCCCCCCATCTGGGCCGAAGCCCATCCACCGTGTTTTGGCTGCTACCCACCACTGGCTGACCTCACCCGCTGGGCGGAGGCGACTTTGCGTCTCCACCGTTTGGCACATCTGTGCGATCAACTCTTGCTTGCTGCTAATTCACTTCCGATTACGTCCAGAAGAACGAGCAAGAAGGTCCTTGAGTTACGCAGGTTTTGAAAAAAGATTGCACAACCAGCGTATATACGGGATGAGAAATGGGCTTCAAAATACGAGACATTGGAAGGAAACCGGATGTTCTTTTTTGCTAGTAACATTTTTGAATTAAATCAGTTAAAACAAAGAGGATCGCGCGGACCTGCTTATTGCGCTCCCCTCGGAGACCTTGGCCCGCCTGGGGTGGGCCGTTGGGGGAGGCTGGGTGCGCCGGCAGGCATGCTTGCTGCGCCCGCTGAGCATCGGCTGGGGCACCGGCTGGAGCACGCCGCAGATCGATGGCAACATGGCTGCGTAGCGGAAAAATTCGCTCAGGCCGTAACGTTAGGCTCGGATGAATCGTTGGACGGAATGATCGCAACACCAGCCAGGGGCAGTGTGGAGCCTCAGGCAGGGAAAAGGGATTCCACACCCGGTGTCGAACCTTAAACACCATGGGTGCGGAGCAAGAAGGGGAACGGGAAGCTATGGGGGGACCTGGCGTGACTGCCTCGGTGAGCGGCGAACTAGCCGCCCAGCCTGCTGGACTGCGCCGCGGCGAGCCCTCCGAACCTACTGAGGCCCAGTTAGAAGTTCAAGAACTCATCGTCGAGGCCAAACGCGGCGACAAGGCCGCCTTCGCAAAACTCTATCGACTTCACGTCCAATCGGTCTACAAGTACCTGACTTATCGCCTGCGGGATACAGCCACAGCCGAAGACCTTACAGCCGAGGTCTTTCTGCGGGCCCTGCGCAAGATCGGTGACTTCGAGTACCGAGGCATCGACTTTTCAGCCTGGCTCCTTCGCATAGCCCGAAACATACTGCTCGACCACGTCAAGTCATCGGGCTCACGGCTTGAGGTTGTTGGTATACCCGAGGAGGACGTTCACGATAAGACGGTCCCCGGCAGCGATCTGGAAGTCTTGGACCGGCTCGACCGAGAAGAGCTTCACCGTGCATTGAACCGCCTCCGCCCCGAACATCAAGAGGTCTTGTACCTTCGCTTCTTGCAGGGGCTATCGTCCGCCAAGACCGCAGATGCGATGGATAAGACCGAAGGCGCTGTGAGAGTCCTGCAATTCAGGGCACTCAAGCAACTCCTCAAGGTCATGCAGTCTCAGGCGGAAACCAGGTGAACCTCCGAAAAAACAACCGCCGTTCACAAACTGACGGCAGGGCAGACTGGGCATCGGGCCTTCCCAGCGAACACCCAGCCTCGAGGTTGGAACTGGGCGACATATTCACCGCCCTCAACTCCTTGAACAACCACCCGGCCTTGGCTTCGAGGTCAACTGCCAGATCTGAGGCGTCCTCCGGTGGCATCGATCAGCTCGACCTCGAATCCCGGCTCGCAAGGATCGAAAACAAGATCGCACGGGCCGTACGTTTCGAAAACCCGGCCCTGGCCCTCGAGGCTTTCGGCGGTACCAGCGCAAACGCCGACATCGATCTTTCATCCGCTTTGGACGAACTTCGCCTGAACGGGCACCACGACGCCGACGATGGTGCCATATGGGAGGAACTGGAAAGCGGGCCTAGATACTCCAAGAACCCTGCTCAACATCGCAGGATGGCCCCCTGGGCAGCGGGTCTAGTCGTTTTCGCCTTGGTCTCGATCGCGTCGATGGTCCTTATCAGTTCTCAAGCTAAGCCTGGTTCTGCTTTACGCGGGATCAGGATGAGCATCGAGGGCCTCCGAGTCGCCACCGCAGGATCGCACGTCGCGAAGGCGGAGTCGCTCACTCGCTCAGCGGCTTCAAGACTTGGCGAACTACGATCGATGTCAGCAACCGATCCCGAGATGCCCCGAACCATGCTCGAGATGGCTGCCGCCGATTCATCTGCCGTTCGCCAACTGATCGCGTCGCGCGCTGATGAAAGGCGGATCCTGGCGGCTGGCACCCTTAATGCGATCGCGACGAGTCAGCAACGGTTCCTTGCTGGGATCTATACCTCCGTTCCCGCCAGCCTTACAACTGTGCTCGGAAGGGCCCTTACCGCGAGCAGCGATGCAGTCCGAGTCACGGCATCCATACTCGATCCCGATGGGCAAGATTCGCTCAACCCGCCGAGCTCGCCTCAAAACTCCTCGCCCGTTTCAACAAGCGGCGGCGTCAAGATCCGTCGTAGGTCGTCAGCAAAGGTGAGCCGTTCGGCTGGCACGCAAGTCGGGGGCGCTCAAGGTCAGGCTCCAACGAGCACCGGCTCGGCGGGATCTTCGAACGAACCGCAGCCGCCAAGATGCGAAACGTCAGCCGGCGACATCTGCTTGAAAGCCCCAACCGTGCCGCAGGTGCCCTGATATGAACTCCAGATACGTGAAGGACCAGCCCGATGGCCGCTAATGTCGCGATGGTTTCGATAAAGGCTCAGCTGGTCGGGCTGAAGGCGCGCCTGTCATTTCTGTTGGTGCTCTTGGTGGTAACGACACTTGCACCGGCGCATTCCTCGGCCACCATCGTGCGGGCTGGGGGCCCAGTTGTTAACAAAGATGGCCAGGCATTTTGCACTTTCAACTTCATCTTCCGATCCGGTTCAACATATTTCGTGGGAACGGCCGCTCATTGCAGCGAAAACTCCTCTGCGCTGTCACCTGGTGACAGGGTTCGCTCAGGGGACCCGGCCGCCTTTCTTGCCACGAGGACCAACATCCCAACCCAGCCACCTTA
>JBHELT010000013.1:0-25032 GCA_046262935.1 Actinomycetota bacterium
GACCCGATCCACGTGTACGGCGAGCCCGACGTGCGCATCGCTCCCAATGGGGTGGTACATGTATCCGGTCCCCAGGGCACGGGAGTTCAAAGGTCCATCTGGAACGTATCGGTGGACAACGCAGATTCGTTCAGGGTTGTGCAAGGTATCCCCGTAAATCAAGCAACTGTCCCCAACAAGAGCGAACTCGGCCCAGGCGGAGGTGATACCGAGATCTCGATCTCGCGAGACAACAAAGTCTTCTTCAGCGATCTGTGGGCCCTCACGTGCTTCACCGCGGCCTCCACTCAAGACAATGGTGCAAGCGTGGCTTCGAGTCCCAATGGATGTTCCCATCTCGGCGCCGATCGTCAATGGATGAGCGTGTTCGATCCCGTTCCTTCCGATGCTACAACTTCGCTCTACATCGGCCCAAAGCCGCTCAACTATCAAAGTTACACATTGCAGACAGAGAGCGGCTCGCAGGTTGACATGAGTACCGACGGAGTCACTTATAACGAGGCTGGTCGATATGGCGACGGGACCCTGGGCTTTAACGCTAACGATGGAACGTTGGTCGTGGATCAGCAGACAGGCAGGTTCCTCGCCCCGGTGGGTCACCAATCAACCGAACAAACGAAGTTCGGATTGGGTCTAGCGATCGGAACGCAGAGCCCCGATGGCAAGCTCACTTTTGAATACAAGATCGTCAACGATCAACTCGCCGGTAACCCGGGCCTCAAGTTCCCCGTCCTCGCACAAGACAAGGCACGCAATCTGTATATGGTGTGGACCGAAGATGCTCAGATGATCAACGTCGCCGACAACGGTGACTTCGTTTACGACTGTCCGAAAGAGTCGGTCCAATACTGTTTCCATGTCTACTATTCGTACGCATCACCATCGGATCTTTGGACGCGTTGGTCTGAACCGAGACGCATCGACCAGCCCCCTTCGATAACCAATGTTTTCCCGTGGGTGGCAGCCGGAGGCGATGGGATGATCGACGTCGTCTGGTACGGCACGGATCAGCGATTGCACCCAGCAGAACGCAAAGACCAGTCGTGGGATGTATTCATGTCTCAGATCGACCATGCCGATACGGCGTCGCCCCACATGGTGCAGTCGAAGGTCACGGACCACCCAAGCCATAAAGGGGACATTTGCATCCTAGGAACGGCGTGTTTTTTGGTCCAAGGCGACCGCAATCTCGCTGACTTCTTCATGGTTTCGATCGATAGCGAGGGAAGAGCGAGGATCGTTTTCAACGACACATCGAATGGCATATCCCAGAAGGGGTTCCAGTCAACGGTGCCAGGCTTAGTTGACCATCCGGGGGCTGCAGTCGTAACGCTTGCAACCCAACAAACCGGTCTAAACGCTTGGAACGGGCAACCTCTGATGGCGAAGGAAACCACGACTCCAACGAAGTCGATAACTGACCCGATCGGTGATGCCTTGTTCAAACCACTTGCCGGCTCGAATCTCGATGGGTTTGATATCAAAGCAGTGGACTTGGAGATGATCGACGACATCCTGCACGTTCGCATCACCACCGAAGGAGACAACCTTGGCGCCGCAGCCTTAGCGGCAGGTGGAGCATTCGGTGAATTGGTGGTTCGTTGGCAGTATGCAGGCAAACTCTATTTCGCCGCGGTGGAATAGTCCGCTGCTGGGATGACTCCTTCCTATTACGCAGGAGCAACCGAAAGTGTCGACCTTTGCTCTGTGTCATTGTGCGATCCCCACTACCTGATCTACCCATCTCCGCCGGCTGGGGGAAGTCAGGTTCAAGGAGAGAAGCGACACACGAGCTCGTCTGTATACGACATCGCCGTTCCGGCCGCGGCCGTAGGGGGCATAAACAAAGACAGCCTCCTCGAAGAGGTGATGGGTTTTGGCACCTCATCAGCTGCGAGCTCGTCGGTCATCTTGACGAACGCTCAAGCAGACGCTGACTCGGTTCCACTCATGATCGAAGGGACCAAGACCTTCAATTTCGCGGCGGCTACGGTTTCGGCATTCCGGTCGAACCGTGACTTGGCACCCACCGGGGCATCTGCCTGGTGGGTGATGTCAGCACTTGTATCGATCATCGTCGCCCTAGGTTCGGTCCGCAGGCCAAGAGGCCTTCGGAAGGCATGAGATATGTCCATGCGGGACAAAATAGTCAATTCCCACGGCGATCTGGGGATTGTTTTGGGTCTCGGCAGGGTTCATGATGTGATTCCATCCATTCGGGGGAGTTAGATCCATGAGGAAATCCAGCCGCTCGTTAGGCCTTTTGTCGATCGTCGTCTTTCTTTTCACCGCCGCAAGTCCGGCTAGCGCCAACAACAGCTGGGGCGGGTATCACTGGGCACGTCAGTCGAACCCTTTCACCGTGAAACTCGGCGACAACGTCAACTCGAATTGGGATGCATACCTCGCGGGCGCCTCGACCGACTGGACTACATCGGACGTGCTGGACACAACGGTTGTTCCCGGAAGCGTCAACAATGTAAAGAGGTGCAATCCGCCAGCTGGCCGGGTCGAGGTTTGCAACGCAAGTTACGGCAACAACGGATGGCTGGGTATCGCTGGGATCACTCTTTCAGGCGGCCACATCACTTCGGGATACGTGAAACTGAATGACACCTACTTCAACACCGCCACCTACAACAAGCCCGAGTGGAGGCAGCTGGTTACCTGCCAAGAGATCGGGCACACCTTCGGATTGGACCATCAGGACACCACGTTCGATAACCCGAACCTTGGCACCTGCATGGACTACACCAATAACCCACTCGGCCCCCCCGACAACACGCACCCGAACGCTCACGACTACCAGGAACTAGACACCATCTACGCGCACCTCGATTCTTCGACGACGGTACAGTCATCTGCGCCAGGTGGGTCGAACAAGTCGCGAGTTGAAGATGTCGATGAGCACGGCAACGGCACCATCACGTTCATCCTGTGGGTCAGTTAAATCGACCAAAGGGACTCACGCTTTCACCGCCAATAGGTTCCACTCTTCATCGAGACCCTTCATAGCGTGCGACCCGCGGTCTTCGAATGCCAACCCGGAGCCCGCAACAAGGTCTTTGACCGTGCGGGAAACAAGTACTTCACCGGGTGCCGCAACATCGCAGATCCTCGATGCGGTGTGAACCGCGATGCCCCCCACATCGTCGCCAATCACATCGCATTCGCCTGTATGGATCCCGACTCGGATGTCGATCCCCAGACTCTTGACGGCCACGGTGAGTTCGAGCCCACAGCGGATGGCGCGCGCAGGCCCGTCGAACGTCGCTAAGAACCCGTCGCCCGTGGTCTTGATCTCAACGCCGCGATGACGCGAGAGAGCCTGCCGCACAAGATCGTTGTGCGCGCCAAGCAATTCCTTGAACCTCGAGTCGCCCAGAGTTTTGGCGGCGCGCGTTGAATCGACGATGTCGGTGAACATAACCGTTGCGAGGATGCGGTCTACCACCTCGGCCGGGCGGACGCCAGTGACGAACTCTTCCAACTCCTGCAGGATCGCAGTTGAGTCGCCGCCCATCATGTTGTGGTCGGTGCCTTCGAACTCGACGTATCTTGAGAGGGCGATGCTCTGTGCCAGATGCCTGCCCGCGCGAACGTTTACCACCCTATCCCCCCTTCGATGCATGACCAATGTGGGAACGTGGACCGACGGAAGGACATCTCTGATGTCGAGATCGAGGAACATCTGGTAGATCTGGCCCGCCATCTGAGGACTGGCTGACTGCCTCTCGAGGCGCGCATAAAACTTTACCGCCTCTGGGTCATCGGCAAGGCTGGGCGAGAACATCTCGATCGTTGCCCCCTGGCCCCAGAAAGGGGCGATGAGCTCTTCATTCGAGCGCAAGAGTTCATCGGCTGGAACTCCCCACGGATAGTCTTCAGCCCAGGTTGAACGGGCCATGCCCCCGTACAAGACAAGGGCCTGGGTGCGTTCCGGGTATGTCGCCGCAAAAAGAGCAGCCATCATCGCTCCCTCCGACAACCCGAAAAGCACGGTCTTCTTAGACTCGGCCGCATCCAAGACCGCCAAGACGTCTTGCATCCTTTGTTCAAGCGTTGGCGCGGTGGGGACCGGATCTGAAAGTCCAACTCCCCGCTTGTCGAACAGGATGACCCGAGCGAAGCGACTCAGGGTTTGCATCATCTCTCGGAACTTCGGGTTGTCCCATGCAAGGTCAAGGTGTGAGATGAAACCTGAAACTATCACCAGATCATTGGGTCCAGCGCCATAGGTCTGATAAGCGATGTTGACACCTTCACTTGTCACGTATCCAACATCGGGCCGGTCCATAGTCACAGTCAACCCAGCGCCGAGTCGTCTTGGCTGAAGTCGGACTCAGAAACCTGTGGCGGATTTGAGATGTGCCATTCGACCGTTGTCTTGATGGTTGCTTCGCGCCCTTGGCATCTCCATCCGAGCACACCGCGCGCTTTGGATGAATCGATCAGTACGTGTTGTGCAACCGAACCCGATAAGGCGAGGTCTTGCGGAAGGCTTTCATCTGGAACCTTAACCAATTCGATCGTTTCACCTGCTGCCTTGGCGATGGCGTTTGCCAGATCGCGCATCGTAAGTGTTGTGGGTTCGCCTAAGTTGAATATCTGGCCAGGCGCCTCATCGGATGCGATCGCCAAACAAACCCCCTTCGCCACGTCGCCCACATAGACGCGCGACCCCAGCCAATCACCGGCCCCAAAGGGTATGCGTCTGCGCTCAGCTCTAAGTCGGCCCAATATGAACTCTTCTCTTCGTTGATAGTCGTGTTCTCCATAAACGAACGGGAGCCTGAACACCATCGCGTCACGGGATAGATACAACTGCTCAACATCGAGCTTGTCATAATCGTCCATGCCAGGGACGACACCACGATACGGATATCGTTTCGTGCGGACCAGTGAATCCTCGGCGAAAGGAACCGCCTGCAACGAAGTCCCCTCGTGCAGTCCTTGGAACCCAAGATAAACATCTACACTCGACAGAACAGCCAAACGCACATCGGGCCCAACCGAATCCAGAACGGTCTGAGAATCGGCTGCCGTCAACGCGCGAGTGTCGATAAACACATCGGGTTGGAAACTCGATATCTCATCGGCATGTTCCCGCAACCGATCTCGTTCGGCGTGAAGATGCTGGACCTCTGCAAGACCGGCGGGTTCGGTCTTGCCTCTATGGATCACAAGCACCTCATGCCGTTCGGCGACCAACTCATCGACGATAGCTCTGCCTATGAAAGCCGTACCCCCGAGAACTGCTATCCGCACGAAGGCTCCTAAAATCTCGAGATGAGATCGAGCAACAAGGTGTCGGGGTTGTCCAAACGCGCGGCCATCCTCATCTGGGCGATCCTAT
The DNA here is from genome assembly GCA_046262935.1 of Actinomycetota bacterium. Lineage (GTDB taxonomy): Bacteria > Actinomycetota > CADDZG01 > JAHWKV01 > JAHWKV01 > JBHELT01. The sequence continues at coordinate 5,357 of JBHELT010000013.1, forward strand.
CTGAGAACGAGGTGTAGTCGGACTCGATACAGAACGCTACTATCGAGCGATGCGAGACTCTTTGTTCGCCGTTTTCTCGGATATGCACGGCAACGCCGTAGCATTGGATGCGGTCGTCGAAGATATAGCGCGCCTGGAGATCGAAAACGTCATCTGCCTAGGCGATGCGGTGCAGGGCGGGTCCGAACCAGAGCGCGTCGTCGAGATACTCAAGAAGATCGGCTGTCCGGTTGTTATGGGCAACTCGGATGATTGGGTCTTGCATGGCAAGACCGTGGAGCAGGTCAATCCCGCGGCCGAACAGATACGCGATTGGACCCGTGAACGATTGGGGGCCGAAGGGCTCGCATACATCGGATCCTTCACTCCCACGGTCGAAGTGGATCTTGGGTACGGGCGGCGATTCCTTGGTTTCCACGGCTCTCCACGTTCCTACGATGAGGTGCTTCTACCAGAGACTTCGCGGGCTGAAGTAGACGATGCCCTTGCAGGCCATGATCAGGATGTGTTGGCAGGCGGACATGTGCACCTACAGTGGACGAGGACCCTCGGCAACTCCATCTTCTTCAACCCCGGAAGTGCCGGGGTTGCATACAACAGGCACATGGATCCCGACAACTTCTATATCTATCCCTTAGCCGATTACGCCGTCATCCACTCAACCGAAGAGGGATCGTCGGTTGAATTCAGACAGATACCATTCAACGTTGACCTTTTGGAAGAAGCGGCAACGAAAAGCGGCCGCCCTTACTCCGAGCGCGAAGGTGCGATGTACCGCCCAAAGCCGAATTGATCGATCTCAATGAAAAAGCGGCCCCCGCGTTGGGGGCCGCTTTCGCGTTCACTGGATCGCTTTACTACATGCCAGAGTACATGCCGAACGCATTGCCCTGAGGGTCTGCGAACAAAGCGATGGTTGTCTTCTCGTCAACCTTCATCGGCTCGACGATGGTCTTGGCGCCAAGTTCCGCCGCCGCGTCGAGATACTTCTGAAGGTCATCGACCTCGGCGTAAACGGTAACCACGCTCTTACCATCGCGTGCCGCGCTGATGCCACCGGGGATGCCGCGGTCTTTGACCTCGACCTGTCCGTAGTTCACGCCCTCTACTTCGGTTGACTTGATGTTCCAACCGAAAGCGTCGGCGTAGAACTTCTGCAACTTGGCCGCGTCCTTACCTAGGATCTCGAACCATGCCAGTGGCGGATTGCTCCCGGCCGAAACACCGGGGCCTTCTTGTCCAGGCTGAGCGGCAAGAACAAGTCCGTTGATGTTCCCATCGGGGTCCGAGAACTGAGCGAACGTGACCATCGGCAGAACGGTCGGCGGGAACTGGGTCTTTCCACCTAGGCTCTCGATCTTCTTGAGAGCCGCGTCGAGGTCGGCCACCTCGATGTAGACCTTCACGCTTTGCTCGTCTTCGGCCTTGCCGAATCCACCGTTAATACCACGGCCGCTTGCTGTGTCGACGACGGTATACGCGGGCTCGGGGATGGATTGAACGTTCCATCCGAACAGCTTCGAGTAGAACTCTCCCAGGGCTACTGGGTCTGCGGTTGCGATCTCGAAATGAACAACAGGACTAGACATGGGTGCTCCTTCGGGTAGGTGCCCCCAGGAAGGGGGCCGGACCAAGCATCATATGACAATCAGCGGTCCAAGTGATCCGCCATGTCAGGGCTCCGCACTAAGATAGGCGGATGAGCCCCAAGCCCAGGAAAACCTCCACATCTTCGTTCGGTGTCAGTCGGCGTGAGACACATGACTCGTCCGATTTCTACGCTCGCTTCCCGGCCCCCTCGATCTCATCCGACAACGAGATCAACCAAGCCGCAGTAGTCGATCGCATCTACGCACACGATGCTCGAGACATGTCCGAGATCCCGGACAACTCGGTTGCGCTTGTCATCACCTCACCGCCGTACTTCGCAGGCAAGGATTACGAGAAGGTGCTGGGCGAAGGGCAAGTGCCCGCGAGTTACATCGAGTACCTATCGATGCTGCGCGACGTTTTCAGTGAATGCGTGCGCAAACTCGAACCTGGGGGCCGGATGGCCATCAATGTCGCTAATCTCGGGCGCAAGCCCTACCGAAGTTTGTCGTCCGACGTCACGTCGATCCTTCAAGACGATCTTGGACTTCTGCTTCGTGGCGAGGTCATCTGGTTGAAAGCCGATGGAGCCAGCGGATCGTGCGCGTGGGGCTCATTCCAGAACTCGGCTAATCCCGTCCTTCGCGATCTCACCGAGCGCGTGATCATCGCGAGCAAAGGCCGGTTCGACAGAGCACTCACAAGAAGAGAGCGCGCCGAGCGCGGACTGCCTTCGGAGGTTTCGATATTCCGCGACGACTTCATGGCCGCAACAACAGATGTTTGGGAGATACCGCCCGAAAGCGCCAACCGCGTTGGACATCCGGCCCCCTTCCCCGTCGAACTTCCGCTGCGATTGATCCACCTGTACACATACCGCGAAGACTTGGTGCTCGACCCTTTCATCGGGTCTGGTTCGGCGGCCGTGGCCGCGCTTCGGTCAGAGAGGCACTACGTCGGGTACGACAGCGATCCAAAGTACGTTCAGGCGGCGCAGAAACGGCTCGAGGAAGAAAAGAAGCGGATCGAAAAGCGAGCGAAGGGGCAATCGGCTGAGCCGAAGGTGGTTCTTCCAGCCATACCTCAGATGCTCGAAGATGGCGAGCCGTTCCAAGCAAGAGCCGTACGCGAGGGCCGGCAGGCGCGCGACATAGCACGGGCGGTCATCCACGACTGTGGTTTCAACGACATCGCCGAGGATCATCGGTTCCGCAACGGCGTTGAAGTGAACTTCATCGCCAAAGATGCACTTGGACAGACCTGGTACTTCGATGTTTCCGGTGCGTTCTCGAGCACGAGAGCCGGTCTTCGGCGCACCGACACCATATGGAAGGCACTCGGCAAAGCCGCTTTGATGAGCGAATACGATGCTGGCTCCCGCCTCATACTTCTGACAACGGATCTTCCTCCGATGCGCAGCGCTGGCTATGTTGCTCTGCGCTCGGCCCGCGGTCGCTTTTTCGTTGACGCTTTGGAGATGCTCTCTCTTCCCGGCCAAAAACGACTGCGCAAATACGCGCTTGGCACCACCGAACCCATAGGTGAATTGCTGGGCCCGCAGGAGGACTAGTGTCCGACGCGATCAGGATCGGGGCATACGCTCTGGTTCACGCAGATGAAACCGAACTGTTCCTCGCTGAGGACGAGCCCACCATCGCCCGGGTCCTTGCTTTGGAACTCATCGCTCGCACCCCTGCCCAGGACATATCGAGCGACCAGCGCTTGCAGAAACTAAGGGCTCTCCTCGCCGACGAGCAGTGGGCTGAGGCTCTTCACCTGTGGATCGAGGAAACAGGCGTGGCCGTAGACATTTACGCCGAAGAGCCCCAAGTCTGGACCACTTCAGATGAACGGATCCGAACCCTGGCCTGGGAGATCAGGTCATCTCCCTTATTTGTCGAGTGACCAAGAAGGAGAACGGCCTCCTGGTGGCGTATCTACCGGGTAACCACGCCAGGAGGAATGATGAGACCTACGAAATTTCGCGCCCTTTTGATCATCGCCGCGATGGTGTCCGGGGCGCTCGCTCTGGCCCCAGCGCATGCAGCAGGGCGCATCACCGAAACGGGATACATAACCCTGCCCGACCAGGTAACACTCAAGTACACGGCCGTTTTTCCGGATGACGGGGCCGCGCATCCAACCCTGTTCGAATATTCCGGCTACAACCCGGGGTCGATTCCCGATCAGGCATACATAAATGAATACGTGCCCGAGGGATACGCGTTCATCGGCGTAAACATCCGTGGCACCGGGTGTTCTGGCGGAACCCTTGACTTCTTCGAGCCTCAAGAAGCTCGCGACGGTGCGTTCGTGATCGACAACTTCCTGCAAACAAGGACTTGGTCCAATGGCGACGTCGCGATGATCGGTAAGAGCTATCCCGGGATCACCCAGCTCTTCGTTGCTGAAGAGCAACCGACGCATCTAAAAGCGATCGCGCCAGGTCATTTTTATGGCGATATCTATCGCGATGTGGCTTTCCCCGGCGGGATCTTCAACTATGCGTTCGCAGGGCTTTGGAGTTTCATCGCCCAGCCGTCACCTGGATATCAGTCCGCCGCTTCGGCCATCGCGGCAGGCGACAAGACCTGCGCGGCGAACGTTGCGCAGCACACGGCCACCAATGCTCAATACAACGCCTTCATACAGGCACAGCAACATCCCTACGACGATGCTCTAACCCAGGAACGCTCCCCAGAAACACTGGTTGACAACATCGCTGTTCCGCTCTTCACCGCGGTGGCTTGGCAGGACGAGCAGGTTGGGCCACGTGAAGCCGAGATGATCGCCAAGCTGAGGTGCCCCCATTGGGCGATCCTTACCAATGGCGACCATGGGATGTACCGAACCGCTACGTCACTTGCCATGCTTCACGAATTCTTCGACCACTTCTTGAAGGGTGTCGAGAATCGATTCTCGGCGAGCGACCCTAACCGTTATCAGCCCATAACTTACTGGTGGGAGGCAGGACGCGATTCGGCTAGGGCCCCGGGATGGACCACCAGTGGCAAGGAGTTCCCCCCAACGGCAAGCGCGCTGCGTCTCTTTCTGGCATCCGGCAGCAAACTCGCCCCCGCGAGCGAAGAGACTTCCTCTGCCGATGTATACGCATACCCGGGCGGTTCGCAATCGATCGCCAACCCGTATTACGCGTCAACGAGCCTGCCCAATCAATACATGTGGGCGAACAAGCCAGCGCCTGGCATGGCAGTCTCATACACCTCGGAGCCTTTCGCCCAAAACACAACACTGCTTGGTACCGGATCTGTGGATCTGACTTTCGCATCGAGCGCGCCAGACACGGACATCGAGATCGTCCTCACCGAGATCAGACCCGATGGTCAGGAGCAGTACATACAGAAGGGCTGGCTGCGTGCATCGCATCGCAAACTGGACGCGGCTTTGTCGAGGGAGCTTCGGCCATACATGACCCACAAGGCGGAGGACGCAACCCTACTCACCCCCGGCGAGACAACAACGCTGCGGGTTGAGATCGACCCATTCGGGCAAGTCATCAGAGCAGGCTCGCGCGTGAGGCTTTGGATCGAAGCGCCGAACGCTGAGCCCGAGTTATGGGGTTTCGCATCGCTTCCGACACCTGCGACGAACTTCGTTTATCACGGATCACCAACCCCATCTTCATTGGTGCTCCCCGTGGTGCCGTCGATAAGTGCCCCGGACTATCCGGTGTGCGGAAGTCTGATCCGCCAGCCCTGCAGACCGGCCTAACGCTTAACGAATCCTTCGACGACGTCCAGGTACTCGGCGTTTTGTTCAACGAATGCCATGTGCCCGCTTTGTTCGAATATGTGAAGCTCCGCCGATGCGCCTTTGGCGATAGCCTCAGCCGCCTCGACCGTGCAAACGCGGTCATGGCGGCCGGCGAGAACCAACATGGGTCGACTCACTTCGGATAGGCGGTCTTCGAGGTTGTATCCGCCGTATCCGGTCTCACTCATCACACGCAGGATCTGAGGGTTGTACACGGCGTCCTTCGATCTTTCGATGAATCCTTCGATGCGAGGGTCGCGAGGGTCGGCGAAGTGAAATGGGTATAGATCGTTCAGCAGAGTCTGCATCTGCTCTTGGGTCTCGATGATGAGCGCTTCGGCGGTCATGGACTTGCGAACTCGTTCTCGTAGGTCCTCGGGTTCTAATGAATCGATAGCTTCTTCGACGCCAGCAAGGAACCTCAGTGAGGGAAACCCGCTTGACACGATGTTGATCGCGCTTTGATCGGCATGGTCGAACGCATGTTGCAGACAAACCAGTGCACCAAAGGAATGGCCCAGCACTGCGTGTTCCGTAAGACCCAACGCGAGGGCAAGGGCAACCACATCATCAGACATCTGGCTGATGGTCCAGGTCGATGTTGGTGCCGCGGCAGAGCGTCCTTGGGATCTTTGATCGACCAACAAGAGGCGGACGCCTCTGGATGTAAGGGGATCGAGATAGTCGGCGAATTCGTGATGATCGAGCCCAGGTCCCCCGTGAAGAACGATAAGTGGGAACCCCGACGCCTCACCCCGCTCCGAAACGAACAACTTGGTGTCACCGATATCGACCAGGGACTCGACGGTCCTCATGGTTCGTTGATGCCTTTGCTCTGATCGATCATCGATGGCAAAGGCTTCGCATGGACTATCACGAGACGTCGTGTGGATCTGGAAAGGGCAACGAACAACGCTCTGTTTGGTTGCATCTCACCAGCCAAGATGTCGGCAGGCTCAACAAGCACAACCGAATCGAATTCGAGGCCTTTCACCATATCAACGGGTATCAGGCTGAGCCGAGACCTAAGGGCCTGCGAACCCGCCTTTTCGAATGACAGCCCAGCTTCAGTAAGAGCGTCTGCTACTTCGTCGGTCGCGCTTGATGCCGTGATCACCGCGACCGTTCCGTCGCCTACGGCATCGAGTTCCTGCCGGGCCATCTTTGCGATCATATTCAGTGACGAACCGGCACTCGCTGAAACGATCTCCGGCTGCGAACCAGTCGACCGAACAGAGCGTGGTTGCTTAACAGATAGAGACATCGAAGCCAGAACGCTGTTGGCAAGGTCCATGATCTCTTTCGGTGTGCGGTAATTGATCGTTAGTTCTTGGACCCTGGGTTCGTAGCGATGAGGAAGATGTTTCAAGATCTCGTCCCACGAATCGGGGGCCCAGCTGCCGGTCGCTTGCGCGATGTCGCCGACAAGGGTCATGGAACCATGCAGCGACCGGCGCGCCAACACACGCAGCTGCATGGGGCTGAGGTCTTGCGCCTCGTCAACGACGATGTGACCGAACGCCGGCGGTTCATCTTCTTCTTCCGACCCGCGACGGCGCCCCGTCCCAAGATGCACGCGCGCTTCGTCTAACAGGGGCACGTCCGCCGCGGTCCATCGCGCCGATCGAGATGTCGGGCCAGGATCACGATAGATCGCCTGCCGTTCAGATTCGGAAAGCAACCCCTTTCCACAGACCTCGATCGCCTCTTTCGATCTAAACAGGTCGTGAAGGAGTTGGTGAGGTGTAAGTGTTGGCCACATCTCATTCAACGCTTGCGTAACCGGGGGCAATTCTCTCAGTTCCTTGCAGAACTCTCTCTCCGATAGCGGAGCGACACCGCCTTGCTTCAACGTCCTCCCGGCGGGATCGACCGCGGCCACATAATCGCCGTACAGCCTTCTGAAAAACATCTTCTCGAACATCGCTCTGCGCCCGTTATGGCTGCCTGACCTTCGCCTGACTGACGAGACTAGTCCGGTGGTGTGGCGCGCTTTCATCCCGAGCAGTTGGTCGTCGAACCAGAAACTAAGGTCCTTCGACAGCGCTCGTTGCCGTTCGACCACTGCGCGCGAGATGAACTCAGCCATCCGGGGGTCGCCTTTAACCCGGGCGGCGTGAGCGCTATCGATCCCCGTGACCCGAGCTCCTGCAACCAAACCGCTTGCTGTGGACAACTCGACCCCGGTCTCTCCGAGCGACGGGAGAACCTTCTCTATGTAACGCAGGAAGATCGGGTTCGGCCCAACAACCAGCACGCCCTGCCGTTCCAATCGGCGGCGATAAGTGAAGAGCAGGTACGCGGCTCGGTGCAGAGCAACCGCCGTCTTGCCGGTCCCTGGTCCCCCTTGAACCACCAACACGCCCGATGGATCAGCGCGGATCACTTCATCTTGTTCGCGCTGAACCGTTGCGACGATGTCGCGCATCTGGCCGGTCCGCGAACGCTCAAGGGCCGCAAGCAATGCTCCCGTCCCAGCCAACTCCATCTCATCGGGTTCAACGCCCTCTGCTGTGAAGTGCTCGTCTTCAAGGTCCAACACTCTTTGGCCATCGGTCAAGAAGTGTCTGCGCCTTACCAAACCCAATGGATGAAGGCCCGTTGCGCGGTAAAAAGCTTCGGCCGCGGGGGCCCGCCAGTCGATGACCAACGGCTCCATACTTTCTCCGCTCACCGCGAGCCGTCCGATATACAACTTCTCTGAGTCCTCGGTATCCACCCTGCCGAAACAAAGAGACTCGTCGCCGATCTCCAACTGAGCCATCCGCACCAAGGAGTTGTGCACTATCACGTCGCGTTGGAATCGCGCCTGGAACGTGCCACCTGGCCCGTGGTTGAGCACAGCATCACCCATCTCGCGGGCAGCCTCACGCATCGCCTCGAGGCGGTCGTAAGCGGCGTCGATGTAGGCCTGCTCGGCTTGCCGCTCCTTCTGTCTATCCATCGGCGCGCGCCGGTGGGGGCCACGGCGTTTCGGACAGGCTCAAGTTGAGCGACTTGGCTGAGGTTTGCCAGCCTTCGCGCTCATAGAAGGCATGAGCCCGTTCGCGCCAAACCGCCGATTCGAGCGTTATGCCGAAACACCCCCTCTCCTTGGCGGCCGCAACTGCTTCCTCAAGGAGCAGACGTCCCGCACCCTTCGACCGCGCATCTTCGCTAACGATCAAGTCTGGGACCCAGGCCTGCATCGATCGCATATTCAATCGCTGCCGAAATTCGACGTCGATGAAGCCAATGACTTTATCTTCGTCGTAAGCAACAAAGCAAAGTGTGTCCTCGCGCGACAGGTACCGCTTCCAGGAATGCCTTGCCCACTCGCCATCTTCGGGGCCGAGCACATCGGGACGGCCAAGCTCCGCTAGCAGGCTGGCTACCGACTGGAAATCGTCCGGCCCAGCAGGCCTCGTCTCTATCAATTCGAGCCGTTCAAGGCGATCCGACCTGCCCCCGCCTGGTGAATGTCTTCGCGAAGACAACCAGCGCAACAGCGAGTCCGGCCGCAACACCGCCCGATACCTTGAGAGGCAAAGAACCCGAGCCATGCCAAAAAGCGCCAGCCCACAGGCTCGCGATCAGAACGGCTGCGCCGTAGATCGCGTGATAGATCCCGATCCCGGTCCCCATCTTCGACGAAGGCAGCATGTCGGCAACCCATGCCTTACTGACGCCATCGGTGAGGGCAGTGTAACCACCATAGAGTGGGAGCAGCAGCCAAACCCAACCTGCTGTATGCACGATCCCCAACCCGAAGTAGGCGACCGCAAATATGGCGAGGCCCGTCGCGAAGACGAACCGCCTGTCCACGCGGTCCGAGATCTTGCCCGCCGGGTAACTGAGCAATGTGTAGGTGATGTTGTAGGCCACGTAAGCCAAGATCACCTGCACGAAGGTCAAGCCAAGCGTCTTAGCCCTTAGCAGGATGAACGTGTCTGAAAAATTGATGACGCCGAAGAGGAAGAGGAAACCGACGACCCGTCTGAATGCAGGGTCGAAGGTTTCATCTGTGATCGGTTCGGCCTTACTCTTCCCCGTAGAAGGTCGATGTTCTCTAACCCTCGCGATCAGCACAACGCTGACCACGGCAGGGATGAAAGCGGCGAAGAATAGCAGAGACATCCTCTTCTTGGGGTCCGCGTCCACGTGCAGTGCGTAATAAAGACCGAGGCCGATCAAAGGACCCACGACCGCGCCTAGGGAATCTGCCGCTCGGTGAAAACCGAAAGCGGCGCCCCTGATCTCGGCAGGAGTGTCTGCCACGATAAGAGCATCGCGCGGCGAGGTTCTGATGCCCTTGCCCGTTCTGTCCATGAAACGGGCCACTAGAACCAGAGGCCAACCTGTTGCAAGCCCGATCAGGGGTTTAGATAAGCCTGACAGCGAATAGCCAGCGAAGATCAAGGGCTTTCGTGCGAAGCGGTCGGACAGTCGCCCCGAGACCGCCTTTAGCGCCGAAGCTGTGCCTTCGGCGATCCCTTCGATGAGTCCAAGGACCGCTGGCGAGGCCCCCAAGATCGACACGATGAACAGAGGCAGGATCGGATACAGAAGTTCCGAAGCCGCATCTTGAAAGAAGCTCACGAACGACAGAACCACAACATTGCGCGGCAGCCTTACCTTGTCTTTAGACTTCTGCATCAGCCTCAGCTCCTTTTCCCTTTGCCAACCGCCGCCCTCCCTGTCCCCTCTTGAACAGGTCAAGGTCCAGAAGCTTCTCGGCCCTCAGCGCCGCCAGCGCGACCGCGGGGACCGACAAAGGGTCCTCGAAGCAAACGTAACGCTGTCTCCAATTCGGTATGAATTTATCGTTGAACCTGTATAGCGATTCGATCTGGAACCAGGGGCCAAGCCGCATCGCGATCCATCGTTCGAACCGCTTCCACGTAGAATCCACACTCTCCGGCCTGTCGAACAACTCCGCTAGGAATGCGAAGTTTAGGCTCACTTCTTCGTAGTCCTTGTCTTTGAGAAATAGCAATGTCTTAGCGATCAAGAAGTCGTTCAACGCCGAAGGAGTCGCGCGGTCTTTGCGCATCACGTCCAGTGAGAACCCTCTGCTTGCGATGGGAACGAAATGCACGAACCCCTTGGCTTCACCGGTCGCGTCGCGGCCGATCGCGACCAAACAATCGGGGTCACGCGGATCGAAAAGTCTGCCGAGATTCATAGAGAATCCACGTTCGATGTCACCTGCCTTCCATCGATTCGAAACATGCAGAAGCGCCATCTTGAGGTCAGGGGTTAGGTCTCCCGTGCGCCACCATTCGGCCGTATAACCCTTGCGCTCGATATGGGCGATGGCTTGCCTGACCTTGCGGATCTTGCGCCCCTCCAACGAGAACCCGGCAACATCGATATGTGCTTCATCGCCGATATAGATCGCGCGCAGACCAAGGTCTCGCCACGTTTCGGTTGCTACCTCGCATGATCCTATGCAGGCGATCCCCCACCCGTGGTCGACTGTGAAATCCAAGAAAGCCTGCTGGGTGGCAGGCCATTCATGCGCCGGCCCGACCGGATCGCCCGAAGCGACTGCGATGCCACCGACGATCCGGTAGCCGATGATGCAATCGGAATAGGCAAACCGCGACTTGTCGTCGCGCAGCAAGAAGTAGTCCAACGACCCGACCCCGAACCTGGTCACTATCGAGCGCGCTCTCTCTTCATCCTCGGGACTTGAGGTTCGCGCTAGAACCGGTCGGAAAATATCCCATGCGATCACTGCCAAACTGAACATCCCTAAGACCGTCATCGAAGCCGGGAACCAGACTCCGAACCTATGGCCATGGAACGTGACCGAGCCGACCAGGCCGATCAATCGCAACGCAACCTCTTCGAGTGCCTCTGTGAATCCTTCGAACCCGGAAGGAGCAAGATGTCTTAAGTAGATACCAGCCAGACCATACGAAAAGTCGATCACTATCAACGCCGGCAGAACAACCCTCAGCCTGCTCAGGGTTGCGGGGTCCCCACTCGCTCGGAATTCCCGATGGCTAAAGACCAAGGCGATGAAGAGGCTTCCAGCAACCGCCGCCTCCTCGACATCGAGACCTTTGAAGATGTGGGATATCGCGCTTGCTCCCGTGATGAGCAGGGCCAGCACCCAGGCTCGGCGTTTACCCCTGCCGATCTGGCGCGAAAGCAAGATGAGGGCCACCCCTGCGACAACGGTGATCGCGTTAGCCGTGTGCGAAACGATCAACGGGAGACTCCTGAGAAGTCGGAATCGCTCATGAAGCGGGGGGGTGAGGGCCGATGCGATGTTCATGATCCCAAGCGCGGCAACCCCAACGCCAACGAACCCGCGGAAGATCCGGGCTCTACGCTTGGAGGTCGCTGAGCCGCCCCTGGGACGGGTCTGCATCGTCATCGGCTATGAGGATAAGGGCTAGGCACCAAGGCGCGCGGCTGGACATCTGAGCCAGCAATTGGAAGACTGCGCCTCCGTGGCAAGACCCAAGGCATTAGCCCCCAAAGTCGTTCGCAAACTTTGGCTCACCGTCGGCAAGAAGCTAGGTGACGAGTTGGCGGTTGGCGCCGCCATACTGGTTAGCTTCTTGATAATCAGCGGGTTCGTTTTCTTTTTTGTTGAGCGTGGCCACAACGAAAACGTTCAGTCGGTGGCCTCGGGGTTCAAGTGGCTCGCCCTCACCCTGCTTACAGCCGGTTCACCGTTCGACATCAAAACGACAGCAGGCAACGTCATTTATTACTTCGTCCTCATAAGTGGTCTTGGTCTGGTGGCGATGGCTACAGGGGCGGTGGCTTCAAAACTCGTAGAGTTCGTTCTTCGAAGGAGTTCAGGTATGGGGCAAGCCAAGGTCAGCGATCACATCGTCATCTGTGGTTGGAGCAGCATGGGCGACGAGATATTGCGAGAACTGCACGCCGACGAGGTGGATGACAAACGACCTGTCGTGATACTCGCCAACCTCGAGGCAAGCCCGACGCGTGACGAATTGACAACGTTCGTGAGAGGCAACGCCAGCAATGGATCCGATCTCATGAGGGCCGGTATCGACAGAGCCAGCACAGCTATCGTTCTCGCCGATGACACCAATCCATCGGTCGGACCAGATGAGCGCGATGCGAAAACGTTGCTCACTACTCTCGCGGTTGAGTCAGTTGCTCCCAATTGCTACACGTGCGTAGAAGTGATCAGGTCCGAGAACCGCCAACACTTCGAGCGAACGAAGGCCGACGAATTGGTTGTGAGCGCCGAGTTGACGGGGGCCCTTCTTGCCGAGTCGGCCATCGTTCACGGGATATCGAGGGCGGTGAGCGACCTTCTTACTCACCCTGTTGGAAACGAGATCTATTCGATCGAAGCAGGACCCGACACGGTTGGCAAGTCGTTCCAAGACGCTCTCAGCGAACTCAAGAGGAACCATGATTGCGTATTGATAGGGGTTTCGGCTAAAGGCGAGAACCAGATCGACCTGAATCCCGACGCAGGACGAACCATCTCACCCGGCGACCGATTGTTGGTTATTGCCAAAACAGGTTTTGCGGCATCCAATCGTAGAAAGTAACAGCCCTGCGCCTCCGGCGGCGCCTTGTTGACCTGCAAACGGTACGTCCACGGATCCTTCGGCACGATCGGCCAACGGTCGGGCCCACGGTGGGAGGAGGCAGCGACGCGATCGGGATAGATGCCGATGCCGACTTCCAGAAGACCTCTGTCACGTAGATCGTCGAGCCGTTCAGGACTTCTCCCACGCCTACGCGGTCGTAATCGCCAAGGATGTTGGCTCGGTGTCCTGTTGAAGCCATGAATGCAGCATGCAAGTCATCAACCGTCGGGCCCATACCGACGTTCTCGCCCAAGGCGATCCAGTTACCTGTTATCTGATTCGCCAGCGATGAGTTGTGAAAGATCGTCCCCTGCGAAGACATGTCCGCCGAATGTGCGCGCGCGTTGCCTACCAGTTGACCGTCAACCGTAAGCGGGCCCAACCCGTTGGCGGCGCGCGAAGCATTGATCGATTGAACGAATCTGTCTTCGTCGGATGCGGTGTCCGCGAACGACACCGACTGTACGAGCAGGCAGAGCCCGAGGGCTACGGCGACGACGGTCGATATCTTAAATAGCCTACGCAAACGAATCCTCCGCGTCTTTCCTCGCGTTCCGCTGGCGTGGCTGATCTTTGAGCCGGTTCGATAGCTGGCTGCCCGTTGATAGATCATCGGGCCCTTTAGCTTTACGTCCCCGGGTTACCCCGGGTTTGCCTTTGTCGTCGGCGGAACTGTTGACACTCATTCATCGTCCGATGGTCTAGTCCGCTTTAGCTGTGCAACTACTTTACGTGGTTGCGACCCTTCTTATCAACACTTATAGTGTGCACCAAAGGGGCAGATAAGACTAACCGGTCACGATTCGGCGTCAAGAGCCATCTTGTAGAGGGTCACCCGGCCAACATCCTTCAATCTGCGGCTGCCGACCTTGGTCGGCAGGGCGACTGTTGGCTCATCGAGAGCGTCGATGAAAGCTCGCGATGCCACAACCGTGCCGTTGCGAGCGAATGCGGTGATCCGTGCCGCTACGTTCACTGGCCGACCGAAATAGTCTCCGCTCTTGGGAAGCACTGGCCCAAAGTCCAAACCAGCGCGGCCCTCGGGCAACGAACCATCGGCTCGCAGTTGCCGAAGGATCCCAGCGGCTGCCGACTGCGATGGGGCCGCTCGCGTCGACACGAACATGGCTGCATCACCGACGATCTTGACAAGCCGAACGTCAGCGTCGGTACACACCTGCACCACGATCTCTTCGAACCTCGAGATGAGATCGGACAGTCCAATCTCCCCCAAGTCATCGGATATGCGCGAGAAACCGACGAGGTCGACGAATCCGACTGCTAGCGTCTCAGATACGGCGTGGTCTTCATCGAAAGAAAGCCGCTGCAGTGCTGACTTGAGATGTAATCGGTAGATGTGATCGAGCAGCAAGCTCGAAGAGTCTCGGAGCGCGTCGATGAGGGGAGCCGCGTCGTCGATGTGAAGCACCTGCTCATCGTCGAGGTTAACGTTGCCGATGAGTCGATCGCGAACCATCCGCGTTTGCGCATCGGTGATGCGCGACATCGATTGGCCCAGCACGCGCGCCACCGAAACCACCGCATCCATCGAGAAACCCGAATCCAACAAGGACTTGACCAAGATCAGTGATCGCACATCGATCTGGGAGAAGGCCACGACATCGTCTTCGATGTGAGGCATGCCCAGCGCCCGCCAAACTTTTTGAGCCTCGGCATATCCAAGGCCAACTGCCTCCGCCACTTGGGGACCGGTCATCGAAGGCTCGGGGAGGACCTCATCGATGAGTCTTTGTCGGTGGCTTTCCAATCCAGATGCCATCAGCACAAACTACATCTTGGAATCATTCGCCGGTGCGAATACCATCCTTGTTCTAACGCCAGCACTAGGGAGGCCAAGAGCATGAGCCTTATGGATAAAGCGCGACAAGCAGCCGAGCAAGCCAAGACCCAGGCCAAGATGGCCGCCGACCAGGCCAAGACCGCGGGCCGCACAGCAGTCGACCAAGCCAAGGCACAGAACCCCCATGCCGCTGACGACCTTAAGACTCAGTTGAGCCATGCAGGCAAATGGGGAAAGGCATCGCTATCAACACTAGTTGAGCGCATCGACCCAGGGATCTTGGCCGACCTAATCATCAAAGCCACTGCCGCACAGGAGAAGGCGAACAACGCCCTCAAGATCAAAGGGTCTGTATATAGGATCGCCGAGATCACGATCACAGCGACGATCCCACCTCAGATCGGGTTCAGCGTCGCTCGCATCGGCGACACCGAAGACGAACTCACAGGCAGAGAGATCGACTCGGCCGACCTGGTCGCATCCGGGGTAACCGACACCTCGAGTCCCACGGTCTCGCTCGACGCTGATGGCGTTGGGCCAGCCGAGGAACTCGAAGAGATGTAAGGCCTAGCGGAACATGGGCAGTATGTAGCGGGCAAGGAAGAACAGGACCACGATCGTGATAGCCAATATGAAGGCGTACTTCACGAACGCGTAACTGGTCAATCCAGACCCCGGCTCGCGAACGACCTGCTGTCTTTCAACCACCGGTTCGTGCTCATGTGGATAAGTCATTCCTTTTACTCCTCTCGCAATGCCTACGGACCTTGGTTATTCCACATTCGCTCGTGCTGCAAACATCCCAAGCACCTGGAGTGCTCAAACGAACACCTGAGCGCAAAGGCGCTCCATTACAGCCGACCGATTCGACGATTGGAACACTCGCTCGTAGAGTGGATACTCGTGAGATACCGCGTAGACGAACTGGCAGTCCGTTCGGGTGTGAGCGTCGACACCATCCGCTTCTACCAGACTAAGGGATTGTTGGTTGCGCCAGAGCGCGAGGGCAGGGCAGCTTGGTACTCGGACGATCACCTTGAAAGGCTCATACGAGTCAGGGACCTGAAGTCGAAAGGGTTCACTCTCACGTCCATAAGGCGACTGCTCGATGGCGAACTCGACAAGGCAGACGAAGCCTTGATCGCTGCCGTGGCCGACGCGGTGCCCACCGCCTCCGATAGTAGTGCAGATGAAGAAGAGTTCTTCACGATCGAACAACTAGCAGACCGCATTGGAGTGTCCGCCGCGTTGCTGCAAGCTATCGAGCGGGAAGGTTTGCTTGTACCCCGGCGCAGCGACTCTGAGTCGGTCTACACCTCCGCCGACGCTGCAGCCGCGAAAGCAGGGCTTGCCCTCCTCGAAACCGGTCTGCCACTCAGCGATCTTCTATCTCTGGCGCATGACCATGACAAAGCTTCGCGACTAACCGCTGAGCGCGCCGTTGAGATGTTCGACCGATTCGTACGCGGTCCCATCCGCGAGGGGGCCGAGTCCGATGACGAAGCCGCCGAGAAACTCGTCGAGGCGTTTCGCAAGATGCTGCCTGCGACGGTAACCCTCGTCGCACATCACTTCCGGCGGGTTCTTCTCGCAACGGCACAAGCGCGCATCGAAAAGGTTGGAGTGGCTCCCGAGATCGAAGCGGTGCGCAACGAGGCATCGCGCCGACTCGAACCAACGTGGCCGGCGTGAGAACCCACCAAGAACCACTGCCAACCGGACAGGAAAAGGTAACAACGGTCCGGGCCATGTTCGATCGCGTCGCTCCGCGATACGACCTCGTTAATCGCGTCATGACATTTGGCATGGACCGCGGCTGGAGAAAAGCGGTGGTGAAGGCGATGGCCCCAAGAACAGGTTCTACGGTTCTCGACATCGCATGTGGCACTGGAGACTTCTGCCGCGAGCTCCAGAGGGTGGGCTGCTTCGCGGTTGGTTTCGATCTTTCGATCGGAATGTTGGATGCAGCTCAGACCGACGCGCCCCTTGTGCAGGCTGACGCTTTGGCACTTCCGGTCAAAGACCATTGCGCTTCGGGCATCACATGCGGATTCGCGTTGCGAAATGTGATCGACATCCCCGCGCTTCTTGGAGAGTTCGCCCGCGCTCTGGAGCCTGGGGGCGTCGTGGGTGTTTTAGAAGTCGCGGCCCCACGATCTCGCGTGATCGGCGCTCTTCACGGCGCGTATTTCAAGCGAGTCGTTCCGTTGATCGGCGGTCTCCTGTCCGACCGGGATGCTTACCGTTACCTGCCAAGGTCAACCGCGTACCTGCCTTCGTACGATGAACTCGACTCCATGTTCAAACGAGCTGGCTTCGTAGATGTGCAGCGCCGGCTCCTGGGATTAGGCGCCGCGCAGATGGTGATCGCGCGTCGGCCATGAACATCGCCACTGCCGCAGAAGTCACCGTACTCACAGTCGAGCGCCCCGATATCCGTGATGTGCTGGCGATGCCCGGCGGGTTCATTTGGTCATCACCGTCGACAACCTTGGCCGGTTGGGGACGGGCTATCGCGATCGAAGTAGGCAAAGGGCCAGAGCGGTTCGCGCGCGCATCGGTTGCCCTCGAACGGGCCTGGGATTCGCTCGATATCCAAGATGACGCGACACCCGTCGCGATCGGAAGCTTCACCTTCGACGACGATGATGCCGGATCATGTCTGATCATCCCTCGGGTACTCATAAGGATGCAGAGTGACCCATGCGTTGCCACGGTAATCGGGGGCGGCGCGCGAAGCCCCGATGATCTAGCCCGCGATCTCGCTGAGGCCCGTCGTCATTCGAGTACAACTCAAGATCCCACCTGGACGATCGACGCCGACGGAACCGGCGATGAACATTTCCTCGACGCGGTGAGATTGGCCAAGCTTGCGATCGATCGAGGCGACCTGGCGAAGGTGGTGCTTGCCAGAACGTTCAGGGCGAGCACATCGTCTCCGACCGAAAGTTGGCCGATCCTCAAGGCCTTGATGAGGGATTTTCCTGGTTGCTACGTCTTCTCATTCGATTCATTGATCGGAGCCAGTCCCGAACTGCTGGTAAGGCGCGACGGCAGATCCGTCATCTCACGCCCGCTCGCGGGGTCGCTCCGTCGTGGCGGTGATACCAACGAAGACTCTCAGCTGGCAAGAACCCTGCTCGGGTCCGACAAGGAAAGGCAAGAGCACTCTATGGCACTCGGCTCAGTGGTCGATGCCTTAAGACCTCTATGTGCAGTGATCGAAGCTTCCGAGGCGCCAACGGTCCTCAAACTCGCCAATGTGCAGCACCTGATGTCGGAAGTTCGAGGCGAACTGACAGCAGACTTGAGCGCGCTCGACCTCGCGGGAGCGCTTCATCCAACCGCAGCAGTCTGCGGAGTACCAAAGGAACCCGCCATGCGAACCATCCATCGCGTCGAGGGCTCCCACCGCGGTCGTTACGCGGGCCCGATCGGCTGGGTAGATCGAAACGGAGATGGCGAATTCGCGGTAGCCCTTCGATGTGCTGAGCTCTCTCCAGGTGGAGCAAGACTGTACGCGGGGGCAGGCATCGTTGCCGGATCGGATCCGCGTAAGGAGTTAGACGAAGTTGCACTCAAGCTCACCGCTATGACAGCGGCCATGGGTATCTCACCGTAGGGCATCCGCGACACAAGCCCAAAGTTCGTTGTGGACCTCGACGTTACGTTCGCGTTCTGTTCTTGCCTCGATAACCCAGATCCCCTTGTCGTTTGCAGCCTGAAGCACGGCGCTGGTCAGATCCGATCGCGCTTTAACCTCGACGTGCCCGATGCCCGCCGCAGCAGCCATGGAGCTGAAGGAGAATCCATGTGGCGTACCGAAGAGGTCCTCGAAGTTGCTCTTGAACTGCGCTGGGGGAAGGAACGAGAAGATCCCACCACCATCGTTATTCACCACAACAATGACGAGGCTTTGAACGGTTCGATTCGCTCCGACGAAACCGTTTTGATCATGGATCATGCAAAGGTCACCAAGCAGACCGAAGGTGTTTTGGGTCCTAACGCTTGCCGCACCCACAGCCGTGGAAACGAAACCATCGATGCCGTTGGCTCCCCGGTTCGCCAGCAGATCCACCGCGGTCCTTGGCTGCATGAACCAATCGACATCTCGCAACGGCATGCTCGACGCGACCGCAAGAAGTGATCCCGGTGGCAGGCATGCGCAAAGATCTCTGGCGATCGCAGGTTCGGTTAGGACCTGCTCGCGATCGATCCAACCATCGATCGCCGCTCTTGCTTTGGCCTCGGCCCCATCCCAGCTGCTGACTTGGTCGCCGGAATGAGTGTCGAGCCTCTTCATCAAGTTTTCGACCAGATCGAGGGGGTCCCCTGCCGCGATCATCGTCGCGGTTCGCGATGGATCGGGCCGGTGGCGCGCATAGGGGCCGATCACGATCTCCGGGACCCCGTCGAGCAATGAAGACAGCGCGCGACTCGCGCTCGCCACACCGAACCTAATGACTAGCCCTGGTCGCAGTTCATCGGCCAACTCCGGCACTCTCAAGATAGCGTCGTAGCAACTGATGGTTCCTGGCACGCGGGCGCCCGAGATAGCCTCGGCGAGAACGGGCCATCCGGTCGCATCCGCAAGGGTCGCGATGGCTGGGGCTGAGGCCCCATAGCCAGCCACCAAAACCGGACGCGTCGCTGCCTTCATCGTTGCTGCCAACTCCTCAACCCCCTTGGCATCAACGGTCATCCGAGAAGACACTGTCCGTGTGTATCTATGACCGTCGGCCTGCGCGGGGCGATGATCGATAACGGGCGGAACCAGCGGGTCTCGAAAAGCGATGTTCAGATGCACGGGACCCGGCTCTGCACCGGTGGCTGCATCAACCGCTTGGTCAACCACCGAGCGCCAGTACCTCTCGGCTGAAGACCCGGCTCCTTCTGCAACCCCGACCTCGAAGAACCAGCGAACCCGCTCACCGTAAAGT